>NZ_SMLA01000002.1:0-259182 GCF_004349225.1 Saccharopolyspora karakumensis | reverse complement strand
GAACCAGACCGGGGGTCGGGTGGGTTTCTTCCTGCAGGTCGACGACTTCGACGCGCAGTACCGGCGGATGGTCGAGGCCGGGGTGGAGTTCCTGGGCGAACCCCGCAGCGAGCCCTACGGCCGGGTGGTCGTGTTCCGCGACGTCGCGGGTAACAGGTGGGATCTGCTCGGACCCCGGTAGCGTGTCCTGGCAGACCTGAACGACGGCTCAACGGGAGGTAGTCAAGGTGGCAAACCCGTCCTTCGACGTGGTCAGCAAGGTGGATCACCAGGAGGTGGACAACGCGCTGAACCAGGCGGCCAAGGAGCTCGCCAACCGGTTCGACTTCCGCGGCACCGGGACCAAGATCTCCTGGTCCGGCGAGGACGCCGTCGTCCTGGAGTCGGAGACCGAGGAGCGTTGCAAGGCCGCGATCGAGGTCTTCAAGGAGAAGCTGATCAAGCGGAACATCTCGCTGAAGGCCCTGGACATGGGCGAACCGGCGAGTTCCGGCCAGATCTACAAGGTCACCGGCAAGATCGTGCAGGGCATCTCGCAGGAGACCGCGAAGAAGATCTCCAAGAAGGTCCGCGACGAGGCCCCCAAGGGCGTCCAGGCGCAGATCCAGGGCGACGCGCTGCGCGTGTCCGGCAAGAAGAAGGACGACCTGCAGGCCGTCATCTCGCTGCTGAAGTCCTCCGACTTCGACGTGGCGCTGCAGTTCGAGAACTACCGGTAGACCCCAGCTCGTCCGCGCTGGGCCCGGCCCAGCGCGGGGGCCGGGGCCGGTCTCAGGCGGTTGTGGTCCGAACCGTCCATGATCGATGCCCCTCTTGCCCGGTGCGTTCGGACCACGACCGCCCCGCCGTGGCGGGAACCCGCCTCGGAGCTGCGCGGATGTCCCCTTCGCTCCTCTCCCGGATACCCTCGTCGTCGGGTTCGGGGCGGGTACGCCGCGCCGGCTGATCGGGAAGGTGCTGTGTGAAGGGGATCGTGCTGGCCGGAGGCAGCGGGACTCGGTTGCACCCGCTCACCCAGGCCGTGTCGAAGCAGCTTCTCCCGGTCTACGACAAACCGATGATCTACTACCCGATCTCGGTGCTGATGCTCGCCGGCATCCGGGAGGTCCTGCTGATCTCCACCCCGTCCGACCTGCCGCTCTTCCGGCGTCTACTGGGCGACGGGTCGCAGTTCGGCCTGGACATCTCCTACGCCGAGCAGCCGCAGCCCAACGGGCTGGCGGAGGCCTTCGTCATCGGGGCCGACTTCGTCTCCGACGAGCCCGTCGCGCTGGTGCTCGGCGACAACATCTTCTACGGCCAGGGCTTCTCCGGAATCCTCCGCAACTGCGCTCGTGACCTGCGCGGATGCACCCTGTTCGGGTATCCGGTGCGGGATCCGCAGCGGTACGGGGTCGGGGAGGTCGACGCGGACGGCAAGCTGCTGTCGATCGTGGAGAAGCCCGCCGAGCCCCGGTCGAACATGGCGATCACCGGGCTGTACTTCTACGACAACGCCGTCGTCGACATCGCCAAGGGCCTCTCGCCGTCGGCGCGAGGCGAGCTGGAGATCACCGACGTCAACCTCGCCTACCTGCGAGAAGGTCGCGCGCACCTGACCGAGCTGGGCCGCGGCTTCGCCTGGCTGGACACCGGGACGCACGACTCGCTGCTGGAGGCCGGGCAGTTCGTGCAGGTGCTCGAGCACCGCACGGGGGTGCGGATCGCCTGCCTGGAGGAGATCGCGCTCAAGATGGGTTTCATCTCCGCCGAGGCCTGCTACGAGCTCGGCGCGAAGCAGGCCAAGTCCGGGTACGGCGAGTACGTGATGGAGGTCGCCCGCAAGGCGGGTGCCTAGTGGATCGGGGGCAGCTGCCTGCCCGCCATGCCCTCCAGCCGCGCGATGCGCTCGTCCATCGGCGGGTGCGTCGAGAAGAACCGGGTCAACCGCTCGCCCGGGCGGAACGGGTTGGCGATCATCAGGTGCGACTGCGACACCAGCTGCGGCTCCGGGGCCAGCGGCACCGCCTGCGTGCCCAGCTGCAGCTTGCGCAGGGCGGAGGCCAGGGCCAGCGGGTCTCCGGTGAGCTGGGCGCCCGAGGCGTCTGCCTGGTACTCGCGGGAGCGGCTGACCGCCATCTGCACCACGGCCGCCGCGATCGGCCCCAGCAGGGCCACCAGCAGCATCGCGAACGGGTTCGGGCGGTCCTCGTCGCTGCCGCCGAACATGCCGAAGAACATCCCGAAGTTCGCCAGGAAGGTCACGACGCTGGCCAGCGCTCCGGCCACGCTGGAGATCAGGATGTCGCGGTTGTAGACGTGCGAGAGCTCGTGGCCGAGGACCGAGCGCAGCTCGCGCTCGTCGAGCAGCTCCAGGATCCCGGTCGTGCAGCACACCGCGGCGTTGCGCGGGTTGCGGCCGGTCGCGAACGCGTTCGGGGCGCGGGTGGGGCTGATGTACAGCGAGGGCATCGGCTGGCGCGCCGAGGTCGCCAGCTCGCGCACGATCCGGTACATCGCCGGCTGCTCGGCCTCCGAGACCGGCCTGGCGTGCATCGACCGCAAGGCCAGCTTCGCCGAGTTGAAGTAGGCGAACCCGTTCATGCCCAGCGCCACGACCAGCGCGATGACCAGTCCGGCCCGTCCGAAGATCGTACCGACCAGCAGCACCAGCGCGCTCATCCCGCCGAGCAGCACCGCGGTTTTCAGACCGTTGAAATGACTGTGCACCTCTGCCTCCGCCCGTGATTCAACTGGAAAACGCTTGGCGTCGGCGGCTGGTTCCGCTGAACGAATGTGCGGAAGACAACTTCACCCTCCGATCGGGTGAACTCGTTAGTCGATCTAGGCTGAAAACCACAGCCGTTGAAAGCGAAAATTGATCCTCCGGTTCCCCCCGCGGAGGATGCTCAGAAGGGATTCTCAATGGTCCTCGCCAAGCTGCGCCGGCGGTTGTCGGCCAGCCCCGGCACTCCGGCGCGCTCCCCCCGCGGCGGATTCTTCCTGCACCCCAGGCCACTGGACAGCGGTCTGGTGAGCGGGCAGGTGCACGACGAGCGCGGTTCACTGCTCCCCGACGTGAACGTCACCATCGTCGACCGGCTCAACCAGGTCATCGGTGAGACCAAGACCGACTCCTACGGCGGCTTCGCCCTCTCCGTCGCTCCGGGCACGCACAAGCTGTCCCTCACCGCCGGCGGTTACCGACGCTACAGCGCCCGGATCCAGGTGCAGGTCAACCAGCACTCCCCGCTCGGCACCATCGGGGTGGAGCCGGACGACTCGCTGGAGCTGCCGCAGCCCGGCCGCTACCGGTTCGACCCGTACCACACCGAGATCCGTTTCGTCGCCCAGCACATCGGGATGTCCAAGATCCACGGGGAGTTCCGGCGGTTCGACGGCGTGATCGACGTGGCGCCGCGGTTCGAGGACTCCCGGATCGAGGTCGTCATGGAGGCCGCCTCCATCGACACGGGCGTGAAGATGCGCGACGACCACCTCCGGTCGGCGGACTTCCTCGACGTCGAGTCGCACCCGCAGCTGCACTTCCGCAGCAACCGGCTCACCCACGTGCGCGCGGACCGCTGGAAGGTCAGCGGCGCCCTCACCTTGCGCGGCACCACGAGCCCGGTGGATCTGGCCACGGTCTACCTGGGGCAGCGCAAGTTCCAGGGTCCCGGGTTCGACGGCGACCTGCGGGTCGCCTGCGACGCCACCGCGACCCTGCGCCGCGAGGACTACTCGGTGAACTGGCAGGCCACGCTCGCCAAGGGCATCGCGGTGGTCGGCCCGACGGTGAGCATCGAGCTGGGCGTTCAGGCCGTCATGGTGTGACTGCGCGGAGAACGGCTGCACGACCACCTCGTGCAGCCGTTCCACCAGGTCAGGCGTGCAGTTCCATGGTGCAGCACTTGGGTCCGCCTCCGGACTTGCGGAGCTCGGACATGTCCAGCCCGAACACCTCGTAGCCGCGTTCCTCCAGCTGCGCGGCCAGGCCCGTCGCCTCGAACGGCAGCACCACGTGGTGCCCGTCGGAGACGCCGTTGAGGCCCAGGCAGGACGCGTCGGCCTCGTCGGCGATCACCGCGTCCGGGAACATCCGCGCCAGCACCCGGCGCGAGCCCTCCGAGAAGGCGCCCGGGTAGTAGGCGATCTGCGCGTGGGGGCCCTTGTCCAGCACGAACAGGGCCGTGTCCAAGTGGTAGTAGCGCTCGTCGACCAGGTTGAGCGAGACGACCGGAACGCCCAGGGCCTCCTGCGCCTCGGCGTGCGCCGCGGGGTCGGTGCGGAACCCGGTCCCGGCCAGCAGCACCTCACCGGTCCAGGCGAAGTCGCCCTCCGCCTCGTTGATCCGCGTCGGCATCACCAGGTCGCGGTGGCCGCGGGTGACGAACCAGCGGCGGAAGTGCTCGGCCTCCGCGGCGCGCTCGGGAGCCCGGAACTTCGAGCCGAGCACGCGGCCCTCGATCACGGTGCCGGAGTTCGCGGCGAAGACCATGTCGGGCAGGCCGGGCTGCGGCTCGATGGTGTCCACGGTGTGACCGAGCCGCACGTAGGTGTTCTTCAGCTCTTCCCACTGCGCCATCGCCAGCGCCGCATCCACCGGTTCGTCCGGGTTCATCCACGGGTTGATCACGTACTCGACGGTGAAGTACGTGGGCGGGCACATGAGGAAGTGGCGGGTGGTGGCCTGCTTGGCCGCGAGCGTTTCGGCGGGTCGCGCCGCTGTTGCCGTCATGAATCGAAATCTAAGTGCTATGGATACCTACCATCAACGCCGCTCCGTTCGTCGTTTGCGGCAGAATGTTGCACATGGACGCCTTGGACCAACGAATCATTTCGCGCCTGGTCGCCGACGCTCGCGCGAGCTACGCGGAGATCGGTTCGGACGTGGGACTGTCCGCGCCCGCGGTGAAGCGACGGGTCGACAAGCTGCTCGACCAGGGCGTTCTGCAGGGGTTCACCGCGGTGGTCGACCCCGAGGCGCTGGGCTGGGGGACGGAGGCGTTCGTGGAGGTCCACTGCCACGGCAACGTCCCCGCGCACCGGATCCGGACCGGGCTCGAACCGCTGCCGGAGGTCATCGCGGCCTACACGGTCTCCGGGCAGGCGGACGCCATCGTGCACCTGCGCGCGGCCGACATCCACCACCTGGAGGAGGCGATGGAACGGCTCCGCGAGGTCGACTTCGTCTCACGCACGGTCTCCACCGTCGTCCTCTCGCGCCTGCTCGAGCGCCAGCCGCAGGCCGACTGACCCGACCGCGTGGGGTCAGGAGCGGTTCCAGGCTTCGAACCCGGCGATCTCGGCGTCGGAGGGGGTGCGGAACCAGACGTCCGCGCTGATCTGGTCGTACTGCGGGGAGTCCGGCGTGTGGTACGTGCGGGACGCCGAATGCCCCTTGATCACCGGACCCGCCGGGGCCTGGGCCGGCTTGGGCCGAGGGGCCTCCGCCGCTGCCCGGCGGGGTTCCGGCCGGTCCGGGACGGGCTCCTGGGCCTGCGGGGTCTCCGAGGGCTTCTCCCAGTTGGCGTCGCGGCCCGGGTGAGGGCCTGCGCCCGGGGTCCGGCGGGGAAGCGGAGCGGAGTCGTCGGGGTTGTCGACCAGCTTGATCTCCGGGGCTTCCGCGCCCTCGTCACCGCGCGCGAGCGGTTCGCCGTTCTCGACGCGCTGCCGCAGCGCATCCGGGATCTTCGGCGGGTCGGCCTGCACGGGCGAGTCGGAGCGCGGCTGCGGAGTGCGCTTCGGCAGCGGCTTGGCCTCGGCACCGTCGGCGTTCGGGCTGCCGCCGGCCTGCGGCTGCTCGCGGGGGACGGCCGGGATGACCTGCGTGGCGTCGGCGCCGACCGGCGGCGTGTACGGCTCGGCGGCGTCGCCGCTGGACTCCGGCTCGAACAGCGAGCGGAGCTGTCCGGAGAGCTGATCGGACTCCTCGTCGTCGGCTCCCGGCGGGAAGTGCGACGGGCGCGCCTCGGTCCTGGTCTCCTCCACCTCGGGGTTGCGGAACCAGGTGTTGTCCCCGGACGGGGCCTCGGGCTCGGGCTCCGGTTCCGGCAGGCGCTGCGTCTCCGCCGGAGCGGAGCGCAACGTCGCCTCCGCCGCGACCCACGGGCGCGGCCTGCGGTCCCACTCCTCGAGCTGCTGCTCCTCGGGGGACTCCCACTGAGGCGGGCGCTGCTCGAGCAGGTCCAGCGACCGGTGCTCGGTGACCGGCTCGTCCTCGTAGGTCTCGTAGACGGGCTCGTCGTAGACCGGCTCGTCGTAGACGGGTTCGGCGTAGCGCGGCCTGGCCAGCTCAGCCTCGAGCCTGCGCCGCAACGGCCGGACGAACAACGCCCAGGTGACGAGCGCGCCCAACAGGAAAGCGGCGAGGCTCCACAGCCACACCTGGGTGAACAGCCAGGTGATCACGAGAGATGTCCCTCCTCCGGGGCTCCAGCAGCTACGCCGGTCACTCCCGGGTTCCTACCACGCGTGCGGCGCCGCCCGGTACCTCTTTGACCCGCTCGTGACTCGGACGGCGAGTTCAAGACAGACGGCGCGTTGACAGCGGCACGTCACCAGGTGCGGGCGACCACGTAGTCGACGAGGGAGGACAGCGCCTCCCTGGCCGGCACGTCGGGCAGCGACGCGAGTTCCTTGCGGGCGTCGTCGGCGAACTCCTGCAGCGTGCCGCGAGTCCGCTCCAGACCGCGCGACTCGCGCAGCAGCTCCAAGGCCTCGGCGACCTCGGCGTCGGAGGACAGCGGACGTCCCAGCAGCTCGCGCAGCCGGGGCGGGCAGTTCTCGTCGGCCAGCGCGTAGAGCATCGGCAGCGTCTTGACGCCCTCGCGGAGGTCGGTGCCCGGGGTCTTGCCGGACTCCTTCGACGGCGAGGCGATGTCGATGATGTCGTCGGAGATCTGGAAACCGGTGCCGATCAGCTTGCCGATCCGCTCCAGCGACTCGATGGTCGCCGCGTCGGCCCCGGAGAACCAGGCGCCGAACCGGCCGGCGGTCGCGATCAGCGAACCGGTCTTCTCGTAGATCACCTTGAGGTAGAAGTCGATGGCGTCATCGCCCTCGCCGACCCCTTCGGTCTCCCGCATCTGCCCGGTGACCAGCGCCTCGAAGGTGGCCGCCATCCGGCGGACCGCCTCGGCGCCGAGGTCGGCGATCAGCTGGGAGGCCTTGGCGAACAGGAAGTCGCCGGTGAGGATCGCGACGGAGTTGTCCCAGCGGGCGTTGGCGCTGGTCGCGCCCCGCCGCATGGTGGCCTCGTCCATCACGTCGTCGTGGTAGAGCGTCGCGAGGTGGATCATCTCCACCACCGCGCCGGACTTGACCACCTCGTCGGTGGTCGGGTCGCCGAACTGAGCGGCGAGCAGGACGAACAGCGGGCGGAAGCGCTTCCCGCCCGCGTCCACCAGGTGCAACGAGGTGCGCGTGGCGAAGTCGAGGTCGCTTTGCACCTCGTCGTGCAGCAGCTGCTCGACGCGTGCCATGCCCTGCTTGACCGAGTCGGCCAGCTCCGTGTCGGTGATCTGGAAACCACCCAACCCGGCTGCGCTCAGTTCACTGATCGGGTCATCCGCTGGCCTGCTCACGTCACCGTCGCCTTCGCTCCCCCACGATCGCCCTACGGGCGAGCACTCTACGACACGAATCCCCCGACGTTCGCCCAGTCCAGAGCCAACGTCGGCAGCACGCCCAGCAACAACGTCACGACCACGCCCAGCGTGATCGCCGCCGTCGTGAACGCACCCGGCACGCTCACGGTGGGGCCGTCAGCAGCCGGTTCTTGGAAGTGCATCAGCACGATGACACGAAGGTAGAAGAAGGCCGCAACCGCACTCGCCACCAGGGCCACCACGACCAGCGGTGCCATGCCGTCGGTGAGGGCGGCCTCGAAGACCACGAACTTTCCGACGAAACCGCTGGTCATCGGGATGCCGGCGAGGGCCAGCAGCAGGAAGGTGAACACCCAGGCGACCAGGGGTGAACGCTTCGCCAGACCCGCCCAGTCCGAAAGGTGAGTTGCCTCACCGTCGGACCGCCGTACGAGGCTGATCACACCGAACACGGCGATCGTGGTGAACCCGTAGGCGAGCAGGTAGAACAGCGTCGCCGCCAGACCGCGGTCGGAGAGCGCGAGCGCGCCCAGCAGCATGAACCCGGCGTGGGCCACCGAGGAGTAGGCGATCATGCGCTTGATGTCGCGCTGGGTCAGACCCAGCACCACGCCGATCACCATCGAGACCACGGCGATCGTCCAGACCACGCCGCGCCACTCCCAGCTGGAGGCCTCGAAGGCGACCTGCAGCACGCGCAGGATGCCGCCGAAGGCAGCGACCTTCGTGCAGGCCGCCATGAAACCGGTGACCGCGGTCGGGGCTCCCTGGTAGACGTCCGGGGTCCAGGTGTGGAACGGACCCACCGACGCCTTGAACAGCAGACCCACCAGCAGCAGGCCGAGACCGGCGAACAGCAGCGTGTCGGAGCGCTCCGAACCGGCGGTGGCGTCGGCGATCGCCTGCAGCTTCACCGAGCCCGCGTAGCCGTAGAGCAGCGCGAGGCCGTAGAGGAAGAACGCCGAGGCGAACGCGCCCAGCAGGAAGTACTTCACGGCCGCTTCCTGCGACAGCAACCGGCGGCGCTTGGCCAGCCCGCACATCAGGTACAGCGGCAGGCTCAGCACTTCCAGCGCGATGAACATCGTCAGCAGGTCGTTGGCCGCGCAGAACACCATCATCCCGCCCAGCGAGAACAGGGCCAGCGGGAAGACCTCGGTGCGCATCCCGGACGCCGACGCGGCGGCGCGGCTCATCGTCCCCGGGCCCTCGGCCGGGATCGCCTCCGCCACGAACGCGCCGCCCGGCTCCACCGAGCGGTCCGCGATCAGCAGCACCGAACCCAGTCCGAGCGCCAGCAGCGTGCCCCACAGGAACAGCGTCGGCGGGTCGACGGCCAGCGAGTCGGACAGCGTGGTCACACCGGTCCCGGCGGACCGCGCGAACGCGGCCAGCGCGACACCGGCGATGACGATCGACGCCAGGCTGAGCCCGACCTGCACCGACCAGCGCTGGTGGCGGGGCAGGAACGCCTCGACCAGGATCGCCAGGCAGGCGGCACCGAGGATCACCAGCACCGGCGCGATCGCCGCGTAGTCGATCGGCGGAATCTCGACGGAACCCAGCTGGCTCGGGAATCCCTTGACCACTGTCAGTTACCTCCCTGCGAGGTCACGGGGTCGGTGACGCCGACCTCGCTCATGGTTGCCGCGACCGACGGGTTGATCACGTCCAGCACCGGCTTCGGGTACACGCCGAGCCCGATGATCAGCACGACCAGCGGGGCCAGCACGGCGATCTCCCGGGCACCGAGGTCGGCCAGCCGGAGCCGGTGCGCGCCTTCGCGGTTCGGGTCGGTCACCGCCCCGGGGCCGGTCGCGGTGCCCAGCAGCGCGTCTCCGCGGACCGGGCCCTGCATCGTGCGCTGGTACAGCCACAGCACGTAGACCGCGGCCAGCACCATGCCGATCGTGGCCAGCGTCGTGTACACCGGACGGGTCGGGAAGGACCCGACCAGCACGAGGAATTCGCTGACGAAGGAGTTGGTGCCCGGCAGCGACAGGGTGCTCAGACCCGCGATCAGCAGGGTGCCCGCCAGCAGCGGGGTCACCTTCGCCATGCCGCCGTAGTCGGCGATCCGGGTCGAACCGCCGCGCACGATGATCATGCCGATCACCAGGATCAGCATGCCCGTGGCGATGCTGTGGTTGATCATGTACGACACCGCGCCGACGTGCGCCTGCGAGGTGAACGCGAAGATGCCGAGCGCGATGAACCCGAAGTGCGCGATCGAGACGTAGGCGATGAAGCGCTTGAGGTCGGTCTGCCCGAACGCCTGCAGCGAGCCGTAGAGCACCCCGATCACCGCGAGCACCAGCACCAGCGGCGCCAGCTGCTGCGACGCCTGCGGCGTCAGCGGCAGGCTGTAGCGCAGGAAGCCGAAGGTGCCGACCTTGTCCAGCACGCCGACCACGATCACCGCGACGCCGATCGGCGCCTGCTGCGCGGCGTCCGGCAGCCAGGTGTGGAACGGGATCAGAGGGGCCTTGATCGCGAACGCCGCGAAGAAGCCCAGGAACAGCCAGATCTGCACGTTCAGCGGGGCGTCCGACAGGATCGGGACGAGCTTGGCCCAGTCGAACGTGCCCTCGCCGGTGACCTGCGCGCTGTAGCTGTACGCGCCGATGGCCGAGGCCAGCATGATCAGGCCGCCGAGGAACGAGTACAGGAAGAACTTCACCGCCGCGTAGCTGCGCTTCTCACCGCCGTAGCCGCCGATGAGGAAGTACATCGGGATCAGCATGATCTCGAAGAGCACGTAGAACAGGAACACGTCGGTGGCGGCGAAGACCGCCACGGTCAGCGCCTGCTCGAGCAGCAGCAGCGAGAAGAACCCGCCGTGCGTGCGGCCCTCGGGCAGCTTCTCGCCCCAGCTGTAGCCCAGCACCAGCGGCATCAGCACGGCGATGACCAGGACCATCACCAGCGCGATGCCGTCCACGCCGAGCGAGAAGTTGATGTCGAACGACGGGATCCACGGGATCGAGCTGGTCAGCTGCATCCGCGGGCCGGCCGGGTCGTAGGCGAACCACGCGGCCACGGCGATCACGAGCTCGGCGAGGGAGAACCCCAGCGCGGTCCACTTCGCCGCGGCGGCGTTGCCGCGCAGCAGCGCCACCACCACCGACCCGACGATCGGCAGCAGCACCAGGGCGAGCAGCAGGGTCATCGGATCTCCTCCCGGAGCTCACTGTGCCGAACAGGACTGGGCAGAACGGGTCCGTGCGAGGTCGTCATGTCGGGATCCCCACTGCCATCAGGGCGGCGATCACCACGACACCGCCGAAGAGCATGGACAGCGCGTAGGACCGGACGAAACCGGTCTGCCAGCGGCGCATCCGGCCCGAGCTGAAGGTCAGCAGCGCGGCGATGCCGGAGACCGTGCCGTCGACGCCCTTGCGGTCCACCGCGAGCAGGCCCTTGGTGAGGCCGAAGGTCGGGCGCACCGCGACGAGGTCGTTGAGCGCGTTGCCGCCGAGGTCGGCGCGAGCCGCGCGCACCACCGGCGAGACCTTCGCCGGGCGCTCGACCGGTACCGGCTTGCGGCCCACGACCAGCCACGCGATCACCGCTCCCAGCGCCGAGATGGCCACCGTCAGCACGGGGATCATCGCGTGCGGGATGGCGGTGTGGTGAGCTTCCTGCAGCTCGCCCAGCGACGGCGACAGGAACGTCACCAGCCGGTCGCCACCCGCCAGGAACATGCCGGCGCCGATCGAACCGATGGCCAGCACGATCATCGGCGCGGTCATGATCGCCGGCGACTCGTGGGGGTGGAACTCCTGGCCGTTGCTCGCCTTCAGGTCCTTCCAGCGCTTCTCGCCGAAGAACGTCATCAGCACCAGCCGCGTCATGTAGAACGCGGTGATGCCCGCGCCCAGCATCGCGGCGCCGCCGAAGACCCAGCCGCGCCAGCCCTCCTGGCCGAACGCCGCCTCGATGATGGCGTCCTTGGAGTAGAAGCCGGACAGGAACGGGAACCCGATCAGAGCCAGGTAGCCGAGGCCGAACGTGCCGAAGGTGATCGGCATGTACCGGGCGAGGCCGCCGAACTTGCGCATGTCGACCTCGTCGTTCATGCCGTGCATGACCGAACCGGCCCCGAGGAACAGCCCGGCCTTGAAGAAGCCGTGCGTGAGCAGGTGCATGATGCCCAGCGCGTACCCGGCCGGGCCGAGCCCGACCGCCAGCATCATGTAGCCGATCTGGCTGACCGTGGAGTACGCCAGGACCTTCTTGATGTCGTCGTAGGCGCAGCCGATGACGCATCCGACCAGCAGCGTCACGGCGCCGACGATGGTGACGGCCAGCTGCCCGCCCGGCGAGAGCGAGAACAGCGGGTTGGAGCGGGCGACGAGGTAGACGCCCGCGGTGACCATCGTCGCGGCGTGGATCAGCGCCGACACCGGGGTCGGGCCCTCCATGGCGTCCGGCAACCACGCCTGCAGCGGGACCTGGCCGGACTTGCCGCAGGCTCCGAGCAGCAGCAGGAGCGTGATCGCCAGCAGCACGCCCGGCGAGAGCTCACCGGCGCGGGCGAAGACCTCCGCGTACTGCGTGGTGCCGAGGTTGGCGAACAGCAGGAAGATCGCCAGCGCCAGGCCGACGTCGCCGACCCGGTTCATCACGAACGCCTTGGTCGCCGCCGCGGCCGCCGAAGGACGGCCCTGCCAGAAGCCGATCAGCAGGTAGGAGGCCAGACCGACGCCCTCCCAGCCGAGGTAGAGCGTCACGAAGCTGTTGCCCAGCACCAGGATCAACATCGAGGCGACGAACAGGTTCAGGTAGGCGAAGAACCGGCGGCGCTCGGTGTTGGCCGAACCGGTGCGCCCCTGCTGGTCGTGGCTCATGTAGCCGATCGAGTACAGGTGGATCAGCGATCCCACACCCGTGATCAGCAGCAGGAACACCATCGCCAGCGGGTCCAGCCGGAGCCCGAAGTCGACCTGCAGCGCGTTGACCGGGATCCAGGAGAACAGGTGCAGATCGCGGACCTGCTCGCCTTCCGGACTGCCGGCGACGGAGGTGAACAGCCACAGCCCGTAGACGAACGAGGCGATCACCGTGGCCGACCCCAGCAGGTGTCCCCAGCCGTTGGCACGGCGCCCCGCGATCAGCAGGATCGCGGCACCCACCAGCGGGAACGCGACCAGCAGCCAGGCGTAGGACTGCGCGGGCCCGGTCGCCTCGGCGACCCCCGCTGCGGTTTCAAGCATCTTTGCCGTCACCACGCGCCCTCTCAGTACTTGAGCAGGTTGGCGTCATCGACCGAGGCCGAGCGACGCGTCCGGAAGATCGACATGATGATGGCCAGGCCGACCACCACTTCGGCGGCCGCGACGACCATCACGAAGAACGCCATGACCTGCCCGTGCACCGTCCCCTCGATGCGGGCGAAGGTGACCAGCGTCAGGTTGACCGCGTTGAGCATCAGCTCGACGCACATGAAGACCACGATGGCGTTGCGCCGCACCAGGACTCCGACCGCGCCGATCGAGAACAGCAGCGCGGACAGCAGCAGGTAGTACGTGGGGGTCACTGGTGAACCTCCTCGGTGGCGTGACCGGCCCGCTGGTCCGGACGACCGTTGCCGTTGCCCGGCGCCGGGATCTCGGGACCCGCGTCGATGACCGGTTCACCGGACTTGCCGGAACCGGTCTGCTCGGGCAGCTCCGGCTCTTCGGTCAGCGCGTGCGCGTCGGGTTGGGGCTCGTCACCGGCGACCGCGCGACGCTCGTCGTCGAGCCGTTCGGCGGGCAGGTTCTCCAGCAGCTCCGACAGCGACTCCGGCGCGACCGAACCGTCCGGCAGCAGCGCGGGCACGGCGACCGAGTTGGCCGTGGCGTACACGCCGGGACCGGGCAGCGGCGACGGGCGCTCGCCGCGGAACCGCGCGTTGGCGCGCTCCCGCTGGCCCAGGCGCGGGCCGCGGCCCTTGCCGCCGTAGGCCAGCACCATGGCCCCGACCGCTGCGGTGATCAGCAGCGCGGAGGTCAGCTCGAACGGGAACAGGTAGTCGGTGAAGATCAGCCGGCCGAGGCCGCCCGCTCCACCACCGACCGGCTGCCAGGGGTCCAGCGCCGGTGCTGCCTGCACCGAGGTCAGCGACCGGGCCAGTCCCGACACCAGCAGCGCCGCCAGGCCGACCCCGCCGATCCCGGCCCAGAGGCGTTGTCCGCGCAGGACTTCCACCACCGAGTCCGAGGAGTCGCGGCCGACCATCATCAGCACGAACAGGAACAGCATCATGATCGCGCCGGTGTAGACGATGATCTGGGTGAAGCCCAGGAACTGCGCGCTCTGACCCATGTAGAGCACGCCCAGGCTCAGCATCGTCAGCACCAGCCACAGCGCGGAGTGCACCGCGTTGCGGGCGAAGACCATGCCGAGCGCGCCCAGCAGCGACAGCGGACCGAGGACCCAGAACAGCACCGTCTCCCCGGTGCCGACCACGTCGCCGGCCTGTGCCAGCACGATTCCGGTGCTCATCGCGCATCAACCTCCGGACCCGATTCCACCGTCGATCCCTCCGGAACCCCTCGCTGCTTGGCGAGTTCGGGACCGTTGACGTAGTAGTCCTGCTCGTCCTCGCCGAGGCGCATCGGGTGCGGCGGCTGCTCCATACCGGGCAGCAGCGGCGCCAGCATGTCGGCCTTGGTGTAGATCAGGTCCTGCCGGTTGTCGTCCGCGGTCTCGTACTCGTTGGTCATCGTCAGCGCCCGCGTCGGGCACGCCTCGATGCACAACCCGCAGCCGATGCAGCGCAGGTAGTTGATCTGGTAGTCCATGCCGTAGCGCTCACCGGGCGAGAAGCGGGCCTCGTCGGTGTTGTCGCCGCCCTCGACGAAGATCGCGTCGGCCGGGCACGCCCAGGCGCACAGCTCGCAACCCACGCACTTCTCCAGCCCGTCCGGATGCCGGTTGAGCTGGTGGCGGCCGTGGAACCGGGGCGCGGCGACCTTCTTGACCTCGGGGTACTCCTCGGTGACGACCTTCTTGAACATCGTCGAGAAGGTGACGCCGAATCCCTTGATCGGATCAAACATTCCCATGGGGCGCCTCCTCGCCTTCCGGACCCGCGAGCTCGCCGGAACCGGTGCCGCTGCGCACCGGGGTGCGTCGCGACGGGGTCTTGGGGACTTCCAGGTCGATCGGCGGCACCGGGAAGCCGCTGCCCGCGAGCGGCACCTCGTCGGAGTCCTTCTCGGGCTTGCGGTCCGGGATGAGGAACGTGGCCGCGACCAGGATCACCACCACGACCGCGCCGCCGATCATGAACTGCTGGGTGCTGACGGCCTCGGAGTTGCGCAGCGCCCGGATCACGGTCACCGCCATGATCCACACCAGGCTGACCGGGACCAGCAGCTTCCAGCCGAGGTCCATGAACTGGTCGTAGCGCAGGCGGGGCAGCGTGCCGCGCAGCCACACGAAGAAGAACAGGAACGCGATCGTCTTGCCGAGGAACCACAGCACCGGCCACCAACCGGTGTTGAGGACCCCGTCGCCGATCAGCGACAGCGGCCACGGCGCGTGCCAGCCGCCGAGGAACAGCGTGGTGGCCAGCGCGGAGACGGTGACCATGTTGATGTACTCGGCGAGGAAGAACAGCGCGAACTTCAGCGACGAGTACTCGGTGTGGAAACCACCGACCAGCTCGGACTCGGCCTCGGGTAGGTCGAACGGGGCGCGGTTGGTCTCACCGACCATCGACACCATGTAGACCAGGAAGCTCACCGGCAGCAGCGCGAAGAACCAGCCGTTCTCCTGCGCTGCCACGATGCCGGAGGTCGACAGCGTGCCCGCGTACATGATGACCGCGACGAACGACAGGCCCATCGCGATCTCGTAGGAGATCACCTGAGCTGCCGACCGCAGCGAACCCAGCAGCGGGTACGGGGAGCCGGAGGCCCAGCCGGCGAGCACGATGCCGTAGACGCCGATCGAGGCGCAGGCCAGCACGACCAGCAGGCCCACCGGCAGGTCCACCAGCTGGAGCGCGGTGCGCTCGCCGAAGATGGTGACCTCGGGGCCGATCGGTATCACCGCGAACGACACCAGCGCGGGCGTCGCGGAGATGACCGGGGCCAGGAAGTACACCCACTTGTCGGCCATGACCGGGCGGATGTCCTCCTTGAAGGCCAGCTTCAAGCCGTCGGCCAGCGACTGGAGGATGCCGAACGGTCCCGCTCGGTTCGGGCCGGGCCGGTGCTGCATGCGGCCGATGACCCGGCGTTCCGCCCAGATCGTCAGCAGCGTCATCAGCACCAGGAAGACGAAGATGGCCACGACCTTGAGCAGGATCAGCCAGATCGGGTCGTCCGCGAGGAGTTCGGCTGTTCTGGTCATGCGTTCCCCCCGTTGTGGTGGGCCGGGGAATTGCCGTTCAGCGAATGCCCGTTGCTCTCCGGGCTCGCGCTGCTCGGCGCGATGTCGACGAGCGCTCCGTGCCCGGCGCCGAGGACCTTGTGCACGCGGGCCTTCCCGGAGTCGGTGGGCACCCACACGACGTCGTCGGGCATGTCGGCGATCTCGACCGGCAGCACGATCTTGCCCTGCTCGGTGCGGACCTCCAGCCGTTGTCCAGAACTGATCTCGACGCGCTTGGCGGTCTCCGGCGAGACGATCGCGACCCGGTTGCGGGCCGTGCCCGCCAGGCTCGGCTCCTCGTCCTGCAGCGAACCGTTGTCCAGCAGCTGCCGCCAGGTCGCCAGCACGGCCTGGCCGGGGCCGGGTCGCGGTGCGTGCGCGACGGCCTCGTCGGGTCCGTCGGTGCGTCCGCCGGTGTGGGTGCCGAGCCGCTCGAGCTCGGCGCTCGCGGCAGCCGGGCTCTGGGTGAACAGGTCGGCGTCCATCTCGACCGCGAGCGTGTCCAGCACCCGGCAGTCCGGCAGCGCGCCGGTGCCGTCGATGGTGGTGGCGAACTCGCGGCGGCGGCCCTCCCAGTTGAGGTAGCTGCCGCTCTTCTCCACGCTGGGCGCGATCGGCAGCACCACGTCGGCCTGCTCGGTCACCGCGCTCGGGCGCAGCTCCAGGCTGACCACGAAACCGGCGCCGGTCAGGGCCTTGCGGGCCAGCTCCGGGTCGGGCAGGTCGTCCGGATCGACGCCGCCGACCACCAGACCGGAGAGCTCCCCGGAGGCGGCGGCGGTGAGGATCTCGGTGGCGTCGCGACCCGCTGCGGCGGGCAGCGAGCCGGGTGCCATGCCCCAGGTCCGCTCCACGTCGGAGCGGGCGTGGTCGTCGATGACGGGACGCGCGCCGGGCAGCAGCGTCGGCAGCGCACCGGCCTCGATGGCGCCGCGTTCCCCTGCTCGGCGGGGGATCCAGGCGACCCTGGCTCCCGTGCGCTGGGCGGTGCGCAGCACCTCGGACAGCAGGCCGGGCACCTCGGCGGCGCGTTCACCGACGATGAGCACCGCGCCCTGCTGCCGCATCGCTTCGTCCACATCGGACGGCAGCGACTCCAGCGCGGCGGCCTCGCCACCGGGCACGCACTGCACCAGCGAACCGGTTCGCACCGGGCCTCCGGCGTGGGTGATGACCGTGGTCTTCTCCACGCCCGGCGAGGTGCGCGGGGCGACGTGGAAGACCTGCGTCCTGCCCGCCCGCGCGGCCTTGCGCAGCCGCAGGAAGACGATCGGCGACTCCTCCTCCGGCTCGAACGCCACGCACAGCACGGCCGGGGCGGACTCCAGATCGCCGTAGGTGACACCGTTCTCCGGCGTCACCCCGACCACGGTGGACTCCAGGAACCGCAGCTCCTCGGTGGAGTGCGGCCGGGCGCGGTGGTCGATGTCGTTGGTGCGCAGCGCGACGCGGGCGAACTTCGAGTAGGCGTAGGCGTCCTCGACGGTCAACCGGCCACCGGGCAGCACCCCGACCCCACCCGCGTCACGCGCGGCGGTCAGGCCCTCGGCGGCGGCCTGCAGCGCCTCGGTCCAGGACGCCTCGCGCAGCTGACCGTTCTCCCGGATCTGCGGCCGGGTGATGCGGTCCGCGGCGTTGGCGTAGCGGAACGCGAAGCGGCCCTTGTCGCAGATCCACTCCTCGTTGACCTCCGGGTCGTCCCCGGCCAGCCGGCGCATCACCTTGCCGCGCCGCCAGTCCGTCCGGGTCGCGCAGCCCGACGCGCAGTGCTCGCACTGCCCCGGGGTGGAGACCAGGTCGAACGGCCGCGACCGGAACCGGTAGGCGGCGCTGGTCAGCGCACCGACCGGGCAGATCTGGATGGTGTTGCCGGAGAAGTACGACTGGAACGGCTGCTGCTCGCCGATGCCGATCTGCTGCAGCGCACCGCGTTCCAGCAGCTCGATGAACGGGTCACCGGCGATCTGCTTGGAGAACCGGGTGCAGCGCTGGCAGAGCACGCAGCGCTCGCGGTCCAGCAGGACCTGCGAGGAGATCGGCACCGGCTTGGCGAAGGTCCGCTTGGTGTCGTGGAAGCGGGACTCCGCGCGGCCGTGCTTGAGCGCCTGGTTCTGCAGCGGGCACTCGCCGCCCTTGTCGCAGACCGGGCAGTCCAGCGGGTGGTTGATCAGCAGGAGCTCCATCACGCCCTGCTGCGCCTTGTCGGCCACCGGCGAGGTGTTCTGCGTCTTGACGACCATCCCGTCGGCGACCGTCATGGTGCAGGACGCCTGCGGTTTCGGCATCGCCCGGCCGTTCATCTCGACCTCGACGAGGCACTGCCGGCAGGCACCCGCGGGGTCCAGCAGCGGGTGGTCGCAGAACCGCGGGATGGTGATGCCCATCCGCTCGGCGGTCCGGATCAGCAACTCGCCCTTGGGCGCCTCGATCTCGACGCCGTCGATGGTGAGCCGGACGTAGCCCTCGGGGACCGGGCGCGCTTCGGATTCGGGTGCCAGGGTCATCGGGCCGCTCCTACCAGTTCCGCGGCGGACTTGTTCTTGTCGCACAACGCGAGGAACTCCTCGCGGAAGTACTTGATACCGCTGGTGATCGGGCTGACCGCGCCATCGCCGAGGGCGCAGAACGAGCGGCCGAAGATGTTGTCGCAGACGTCCAGGAGGGTGTCGATGTCCTCCTCGGTGCCGTGCCCGTCGACCATCCGCTCCAGCACCTGCGCGAGCCAGTAGGTGCCCTCCCGGCAGGGGGTGCACTTGCCGCAGGACTCGTGCTCGTAGAACTGCGTCCACTTCATCACGGCCCACGGCACCGACACGGTCTCGTTGAACACCTGAACGGCCGTGGTGCCCAGCATCGACCCGGCCTCGGCCGCGCCCTCGAAGTCCAGCGGGACGTCGAGGTGCTCGGCGGTGAACAGCGGCGTCGAGGACCCGCCCGGGGTCCAGAACTTCAGCGGAACGCCGTCCTTCATGCCGCCCGCGAGTTCCAGCAGCTGCCGCAGCGTGGTGCCCATCGGCGCCTCGTACTGGCCGGGCTCGGTGACGTGCCCGGAGATCGAGTAGATCTTCGGGCCCGGCGACTTCTCGCTGCCCATGGTGCGGAACCAGTCCGAGCCGCCGTTGACGATGAACGGGACCGACGCGATGGTCTCCACGTTGTTCACCGTCGTCGGGCAGGCGTAGAGCCCGGCCGCCGCGGGGAACGGGGGCTTGAGCCGCGGCTGACCGCGCTTGCCCTCCAGGGAGTCCAGCAGCGCGGTCTCCTCGCCGCAGATGTAGGCGCCCGCTCCGGCGTGCACGACGATGTCCAGGTCGAAGCCGGAGTCCAGGATGTTCTTGCCCAGGTACCCGGCGGCGTAGGCCTCGCGGACCGCGTTGTGGAGCCGCCGCATCGGGTGCAGGGCCTCACCGCGCACGTAGATCATGCAGTGGTTGGCCCGCATCGCGTAGCTGGCGATGATGCAGCCCTCGATCAGCGAGTGCGGGTCGGCCATCATCAGCGGGATGTCCTTGCACGTCCCCGGTTCGCCCTCGTCGGCGTTGATGACCAGGTAGTGCGGCTTGACCGGGTCCTTGGGCATGAAGCTCCACTTCACGCCCGCCGGGAACCCCGCGCCGCCGCGACCGCGCAGCCCGGACGCCTTGACCAGCTCGATCAGCTGGTCCGGTTGAGCTCGCAGCGCCTTGCGCAGGGCGGTGTAGCCCTCCAGCTGCTCGTAGGTGTGCAGCGTCCAGGAGTTCGGCGACAGCCACCGCTTGGTCAGCACCGGGGTCACCGGGCTGGTGCTCGCTTCGGTCATGGCCACCCTCACTTCTTCTCCGGCAGCGGCGGGAGTTCCGCGTCATCGGGCATGCTCGGCGCCGTCCAGCCGCGTTCCTGGGCCAGCGCGGCGCCGCGGTTGGTCTCGGTCGCCTGCGACGGTCCGGTCACGGTCTCGTCGAGGTCGTCGAAGAACCCGGCCAGCTGGCGCTCGGCGCCCCGGAAGTCCGACAGCGCCGGTCCGCGCGTCGGCGCGGGCTTCTCGCCGCGCTGCAGCGCCCTGACCAGCTCCAGCGCCTGGTCGGGCGTCTGGTTGTCGTAGTACTCGTAGTTGACCTGCAGCACCGGCCCGAGATCGCAGGCCGCGAGGCATTCGGCGTGCTCCAAGGTGATCGAGCCCTCGGTGCCGGGTTCCCCGGCGGTGCCCTCGTGCCCGACGTCCAGGTGCTCGCCCAGCGCCTTGTAGATCGCGTCGCCGCCCAGCACCGCGCACATCGTGTTGGTGCACACGCTGACCAGGTGCTGACCGCACGGCTTGCGCTTGTACATGGTGTAGAAGGTCGCCACGGCGCTGACCTCGGCGACCGACAGCGCCAGCTCCTCGGCGCAGAACTTGATGCCCGCCGGGCTGACGTGTCCCTGCACCGACTGCACGAGGTGCAGCATCGGCAGCAGCGCCGATCGCGACTCCGGGTACCGGGCGATGATCTGCTTCGCCTCGGCCCGGGTGTCCTCGCCGAACACCGAGGTGTCGACCGCGTCGGTCTGCTCCTCGGTGGTGGTGAACTCGAACTGCTCGGTCATCGATCCACCCCGCCCATCACCGGGTCGATGGAGGCGACGGCCGCGATCACGTCGGCCACCAGCCCGCCCTCGGCCATCGCCGGCATCGCCTGCAGATTCACGAAACTGGGTTCGCGCACGTGCACCCGCATCGGCCGGGTGCCGCCGTCGGAGACCATGTGGACGCCCAGCTCGCCGCGCGGCGACTCGACCGGCGCGTAGGCCTGGCCGGGCGGGACGTCGAAGCCCTCGGTCACCAGCTTGAAGTGGTGGATCAGCGACTCCATGGACTGGCCCATGATCTTGCGGACGTGCTCCAGGGAGTTGCCCATGCCGTCGGCGCCGATGCTCAGCTTCGACGGCCAGGCGATCTTGGCGTCGGACACCATGTGCGGGCCGGACTCCATCTTGTCCACGCACTGCCGGATGATCTTCAGCGACTCGTGCATCTCCTGCACCCGCAGCAGGTACCGCGCGTAGCAGTCACCGTCGTTGCTGGTGGGCACCTCGAAGTCGTACTCCTCGTAACCGCAGTACGGTTCGACCTTGCGCAGGTCCCACGGCAGTCCCGCGGCCCGCAGCAGCGGTCCGGTCACGCCCAGCTGCAGCGCCCCGTCCAGCGGCAGGTAACCGACGTCCTTGAGCCGCTGCTTCCAGATCGGCTGACCGCTGAACAGCTTGTCGTAGTCCGGCAGGCGGGTGTCCATGACCTTGATGAACTCGCGCACCTTGTCCTGCCAGCCCTCCGGCATGTCCTGCGCGACGCCGCCGGGCCGGATGAACGCGTGGTTCATCCGCAGACCCGTCAGGAACTCCAGCAGGTGCAGGACCTCTTCGCGCTCGCGGAAGCCGTACGTCATGCCGGTGGTCGCGCCCAGCTCCATCGCACCGGTGGCCAGGAAGACCAGGTGCGAGGAGATCCGGTTGAGCTCCATCAGCATCACGCGGATCGTCTGGGCGCGCTGCGGCGCCTCGATGCCCAGCAGCTTCTCGACGCCGAGGCAGTAGGCGGTCTCGGTGAACAGCGGCGCCAGGTAGTCCATCCGCGTCACGAAGGTGACGCCCTGGGTCCACGTCCGGTACTCGGTGTTCTTCTCGATGCCGGTGTGCAGGTACCCGATGACCGAGCGGGCCTTGGTGACCGTCTCGCCCTCGAGCTCCAGCACCAGCCGCAGAACGCCGTGCGTGGACGGGTGTTGCGGGCCCAGGTTGATGACAACCCGCTCCTCGCCGCCGGTTTCGTCCAGGAACTCGTCCCAGTCGCCGCCGGTGACGGTGAAGATGCGGCCCTCGGTGGTGTCTCTAGACTCGGCGGGGTACGCGCCGGTGAGTGATTCGGTGGTCATTGCCCACACCTCTCCGCGATCACGAGTAGGCCCTGCGCTGGTCCGGCGGCGGGATCTCGGCGCCCTTGTACTCCACCGGGATTCCGCCGAGCGGGTAGTCCTTGCGCTGCGGGTGACCGTCCCAGTCGTCGGGCATCAGGATCCGGGTCAGCGCCGGGTGTCCGTCGTAGACCAGGCCGAACATGTCCCAGGCCTCGCGCTCCTGGAAGTCGGCGGTGGGGTAGACCGACACGATCGACGGGAAGTGCGGGTCCTCCACGTCCACGGCGACCTCCAGCCGGATGCGGCGCCGGTAGGTCATCGACGTCAGGTGGTAGACGGAGTGCAGCCGCTGCGGCGCCTCCGGCCCGTAGTCCACACCGGACACCGAGCTGCACAGCTCGAAGCGCAGCGCCGGGTCGTCGCGCAGGATGCGGCAGACCTCGACGAGGTTGTCGCGGCGCAGGTAGAAGGTGATCTCGCCGCGGTCGACGGTCACCTGCTGCACGGTGTCGTCCGGAAGTCCCTTGGCGCGCAGCGCTTCGAAGAGCGCGTCGGCGACCTCGTCGAACCAGCCGCCGTAGGGGCGCTCGCCGGCCGGTGGCACGTAGGCCGGCAGGCGCAGCCCGCCGAAGCCCGAGGTGTCACCGGTGCCGCGCACGCCGAACATGCCCTGCCGCTCGCGGCCGGCCGCCGGTGCTCCGGCGCGAGCCGGTTCGGCTCCCGTGGGCGCCAGGTCCGCGGCGCGCTCGGCGCTCGAACCGGGTTCGCCCGGGGCCGGGGTGGTTTCCTTGTCCGCCATCGAATTCACCTACCCGACTTGAGTTCCGGGCGCTCGGGCGCGCTCTCGAAGGCGCCGAGCTCGTCCGTTCCGCCCATCTCGCGTCGCTGCGCGGCCTGCTGCCGCTCGGCGCGCTTGCGCTGCGAGGCGTTCTTCGGCGCGTACCGGACCGAGGACGGGATCATCGGGGTGCGGTCGCCGCGTTCGAGCTTCTCCTGCGCGCGCTTGGCGTTGATCGGCTCGTCCATGATCTTGGCGTGCAGCTTGAGGATCGCGTCGAGCAACATCTCCGGGCGCGGCGGGCATCCCGGCAGGTACATGTCCACCGGCACCACGTGGTCGACGCCCTGGACGACCGCGTAGTTGTTGAACATGCCGCCGGTGGAGGCGCACACGCCCATCGCCAGCACCCAGCGCGGCTCGGGCATCTGGTCGTAGATCTGGCGCAACACCGGAGCCATCTTGTTGGTCACCCGACCGGCCACGATCATCAGATCGGCCTGCCTCGGGGTGGCGGAGAAGCGCTCCATGCCGAACCGCGAGATGTCGTAGCGGGAACCGCCAACGGTCATCATCTCGATGGCGCAGCAAGCCAGCCCGAACGTCGCCGGCCACATCGACGTCTTCCGGGTCCAGTTGACGAGCTTCTCCACGTTGGCCAACAGGATGCCGTTGGGCAGCTGCTCTTCGAGCCCCATCGCCGGCACTCCTTCCCGCGTCCTTGCGGCTAGTCCCTGCAGTTCGTCTCAGGCGCCCGGCGGGTGACCGGGCAAAGCGCTCCGGTTAGTTCCAGTCCAATCCGCCTCTCCGCCAGACGTAGATGTAGGCGAAGCCGACGGTCGCTATGAACAGCACGATCTCGATGACGCCGAACATCCCCAGGGCGTCGGCCGAGACCGCGAACGGGTAGAGGAAGACCATCTCGATGTCGAAGAGGATGAACAACATCGCGGTCAGGTAGTAGGCGACGGGCATCCGGCCGCCGCCGATGACGGGCTGCGGCGAGGGCTCGATCCCGCACTCGTAGGCGTCGAGCTTCGCCTTGTTGTAGCGGCGGGGACCGACGAGTGGCGCGATCGCGACCGAGAAGACCGCGAATCCCAGCGCCAGCGCGAACAACAGCACCAACGGGATGTACGGGTCGAGCACCTTTGCTCCCCTCCAACCGGTTCCGGGTTCTGTGGCCCGGGACACACATCGTCAGTCCCCGCCGAGACGCAGGTCACGCCTCAGGCCTCCGGTGCGCACTCTATGCGGTCGCCCGATTCGGCTCCGTAGTGAGGCGTACCTAACTTTATGACTTCTCTCACGGTTACCGGGACATCTGACCAGACACTCAGGGTCACGCGCTAGGGATGGCGCGAGTAGTGGTGCTGATCACACGGTCCATAGCGTCCCCGCCCTTCTCGTCGTAGAGATTTGCCAGCAGCTTCAACACGAAACGCATCAACGTCTGCCGCGGCAGACCGTGCTTGGTGGCCATCCGCATGACCGTGGGATTGCCAATCAACTTGCTGAAGATATTGCCGAGCCGGAAGTAGCCGCCGAGCTCCTGCTGCACCGCCGTCGGGTACCGGCTCAGGGCCTGCTCGCGGGAGAACGCGGTCGGTCGCGCCATCGCGTGCACCGCGCACTCGGCCGCCAGCCGGGCCGACTGCATCGCGTAGGCGATGCCCTCGCCGTTGAACGGGTTGACCATGCCGCCCGCGTCGCCGACCAGCAGCAGGCCGTTGCGGTAGTGCGGGGTGCGGTTGAAGCCCATGGGCAGCGCGGCACCGCCGATCTTGCCGGTGGCGTTGTCCTCCCGGAATCCCCACTCCTCGGGGGTTCCGTCCAGCCAGGACCGCAGCAACTGGCGGTAGTCGGTCTTGCCGTAGGCCGACGAGGTGGACAGGATGCCCAGCCCGACGTTGACCGTCCCGTCGCCCATGCCGAAGATCCAGCCGTAGCCGGGCAGCAGCGTCGGGTCGGCCGGGTTGGACTTGTCCCACAGCTCCAGGTGCGACTCCAGGAAATCGTCCTTGGTGCGCGGGCTGGTGTAGTACCGGCGCACGGCCACGCCCATCGGCCGGTCGTCGCGCTTCTGGATGCCCACCGACAGGGCCAGTCGAGCCGACACCCCGTCGCAGGCCACGACGAGCGGAGCCCGGTAGGTCACCGGCTTGCGCTCAGGTCCGGTCTTGGCCTCCACGCCGACGACCCGGCCGGTGCGCTCGTCGGTGATGGCGCCGCTGACGCTCGTCTGCTGGAACAGGCGAGCCCCGGCGAGCTGGGCGTTGCGGGCCAGCAGGTCGTCGAAGTCGTTGCGCGGGCGGACGACGCCGTACGGCGGGAAGTCGGACAGGCTCGGCCAGTCGAGCTCCAGGCTGACTCCGCCGCCGACGACCCGCAGGCCCTTGTTGTGCAGCCAGCCGGCTTCTTCCCTGGTGTCGATGCCCAGGTCGATGAGCTGCTTGACGCCCCGTGGCGTGATCCCGTCGCCGCAGACCTTCTCCCGCGGGAAGACGCTCTTCTCCAGCAGCAGGACGTCCAGTCCCGCCCTGGCCAGGTACGTCGCAGCCGTCGAGCCGGCCGGTCCCGCTCCGACGACGATCACATCCGCGTCATCGTCCGGTCGGCGGCGGCTGGTGGCGCTGGTCATGACACTCCTCGAACTAGTGCAGTGCTCGGTGCGAAACCCGCTTGTGAACGAGTTCACTAACTCCGAGTCTAAGCCGCTGCACCAGCGCGATCGACCCTTTCGCGTAGGCCACCTGAGTGAGGAAACCCGCCATCCGGTTCAACCCCGCGTGCCTCGCCGAGGGTCACCGGCGGGCGGTTCCGGTCCGCACCGACCGGGCGAAGCGGACATCGATCACGAGCGGTTCCGGACCACCGGCCCCACGCGCCCCTCGCGACTCACAGATCCAGCGCGAGGAGGCGGGAGCTGAGGGTCTTGCCGTGGGTGTCCAGGGACAGCGACGTGGTCACACCCCCGTCGAGAGCTCGCTGGCAGGTGAACTGGAGCGCCTTGAGCAGGGGGAGCTCGCAGCGGGTGACCTCGCCCCGGACCTGACCGGCCAGGTGGGCGCGAACCCGGTCGGCGGTGAGCTCCCGGCGCAGGCGGTCGTAGTCGCCGTCGTCGAGGGGGAACACCGACAGGATCGAGGTGTCGCCCTTGTCGCCCGCTCGGCAGTGCGCGATCTCATGCAGTCGCATCGTTCACCTCCAGGGTCGTGACCTGCGACGTCACATCGGATCGGGGGATCAGGGCGGAGACGATGCCGATCACCTCGCGCACGTCGGTGCGCACCCCGCCGCCTCCGGCGGGGCCGTTGGTGTAGAGCGATTCGACCTCGTGGCAGACGATCTGCGCCGCCGTCCGGTCCTCTCCGATGGCGGCCACCCGCAGCCGGCACTCGCCGTCCGGATCGCCCATCGCCCCCAGCACGTCGGCGCGCACGCGCAGCCCCGTGCCGCGCAGCCGCGCGCTCACCACGTCCGCGGCCAGCCTCGCCCGATCGGCCGCCCCCGGTCCGGCGTAGCTGATGCCGCATTCGGCGCGGTGCCCCGCGCGGTAGCCGACGCTGACCTTCAACTCCTCCGGCCTGGCCCGCCCGCGCGCCCCGCTGATGCGCACCCGGTCCGCACCGGTCCGCTCGGCCCGGACCTCCCGGAAGTCCAGGACCACGTCGGGCGTGCGGTAGGCCGTCGGGTCGGTGACCTCGTAGAGCAGCTGCTCGCGCACCGTCGGGACCGTCACCATCCCGCCGGTCCCGTCCGGTTTGCCGATGGTCGCGCTCCCGTCGGCGTCGACGTCGGCGAACGGGAACCCGAGCTCGGCCAGCCCGGGGACGTCCTTGACGCCCGGGTCGGCGAAGTAGCCGCCGGTCACCTGCCCCGCGCACTCCAGGACGTGGCCGACCAGCGTCGCGGCCGCGGCGCGCGGGACGTCGTCGAGGTCCCAGCCCATCCGCTGCGCGATCGGTGCCACGAACAACGACGGGTCGGCGACCCGTCCGGTGATCACCACGTCCGCGTCCAGCGCGGGCAGCAGCGCCTCGGCGCCGAGGTAGGCGTTGGCGGAGACGATCCCGCCGTGCTCGGCCAGCGGGATGCCGTCCTCCAGCGCGGGTGTCGCCGGATCGAGCCGGTCCAGCACGTCGTCGCCGGTGACCACGGCGATGCGGCCGGACAGCCCAGCGGCCGCCATCACCTCCCGCGTGACCTCACCCGCCCGCAGCGGATGGGCCGCCCCCATGTTGGTGATCACCCGTGCTCCGTTCGGCACCGCGACCGGCAGCAACCGCTCGAACCGCGCGCGCAGCAACGGGTCGTACCCCTGGTCCGGATCGCCCAGCCTGCGCTGCTGCCCGAGGGCGATGGTGCGCTCGGCCAGGCACTCCAGCACCAGGTCGTCCACACCCGCCCGCACGAGCTCCAGCGCCGGTTCGAGGCGGTCACCGGCGAAACCGGCTCCGCTGCCGATGCGCATCTACAGCACCCCCGTGAGCAGCGCGACCGCCGTCATCACCAGCGTGGTGCCGAAGGCCCAGCCGAAGATGAACCGCTGGTGGTCGCCGATATCGACCTTGGACATGCCGAGCAGGATGAACGTCGAGGCGGTCAGCGGGCTCAGCGGGAAGCCGGTGGTCATCTGCCCGAGGATCGCCGCCCGCCCGATCGCGGCGGGATCACCGCCGAACGCCGCGCTGGTCTCCGCCAGCACCGGCACGACCCCGTAGTAGAAGGCGTCGGGGGTGAAGACCAGGCTCAGCGGCATCCCGGCGATGGCCGTGACCACCGGCAGCAACGCACCACCGGCGTCGGGGATGACCGCGACCAGGCTCTCGGCCATCGCCTTGATCATGCCGGTGCCGGTGAGGATGCCGGTGAACACACCGGCCGCGAAGATCACCACGACGACCAGCACCACGTTGTAGGCGTGCTTGGCGAACAGCTCCTGCTGGCCCTCCCACGACGGGCGGTTGATCAGCAGCGCGACCAGGAAGGCCACCAGGAACAGCACTTCCAGGTCGGCGAGCTGGAACAGCAGGCAGCCGACCAGGGCCAGCGTCAGCGCCGCGTTGATCCAGAACCGCGCGCGGTCCGCGCCGGTCAGCCGCACCCGCTCGCCCACCTCGATGCTCACCACTCCGAGGCGCTTCCGCTCGGACCGGCCGATCAGGTAGGCGGCCACCAGCACCCAGCAGATGCCGGCGATCATCGCGGGCAGCACGGGCAGGAACAGCTGCGCGGAATCGAGCTTCAGCGCGGCCATCGCGCGGGCCGTCGGCCCACCCCACGGCACCATGTTCATGACCCCGGCGCCGAGGCAGACCACGCCGGCCAGCACGATCCGGCGCATCCCCAGCCGCTGGTAGATCGGCAGCAGCGCGGAGACGGTGATCAGGAAGGTGGAGGCGCCGTCGCCGTCGAGCGCGACCAGCAGGGTCAGCAGCGCGGTGCCGACGGTGATCTTGAGCGGGTCGCCCTTGGCCCAGCGCAGGATGCGGGTGACGGCGGGGTCGAACAGCCCCGCGTCGATCATCAGGCTGAAGTACAGCACCGCGAAGGTGATCATGATGGCCACCGGTGCGACCGTGACCAGGCCATCGGCCGCCAGCTCACCGAGACCGGCGCCGTGACCGCTGAGCAGCGCCGCCGCGATCGGCACCAGGGTGAGCGCGAACAGCACAGACACCCTGCGCGAGAGCACCAGGGCGAGGAACACGCCGATCGTCAGGAATCCGCTCGCGGCCAGCATGGGCAACCTCCCGAACACCGCCGTTGGGCCGGACGAGAGAACTGTGATCCACCCCGCTCATGCTGGTCAAGCACTGAAAATTGATAGATTCATGCACCATGGGCATGGATCTGACGGTGCAGCAGCTCAGGCTGGTCCTCGCGGTGCACGACACCGGCGGGTTCACCGCCGCCGCCGAGCAGCTGCACCTGGCGCAGTCCTCGATCAGCCGCGCGGTGCGCGACGTCGAGCGCAGGCTCGGCATCACGCTGTTCCAGCGCACCACCCGCAACCTGGTCACCACGCCGGAGGGCGCCGAGTTCTGCCTGGTCGCGCGGCGGGTGGTGGACTCGTTCGACGCCGGGATCAACCACTTCCAGGGTTTCCTGGCAGGCACCCGTGGCCGCGTCCGGGTCGCGGCGCTGCCGTCGATGGCGGCGACCCTGCTGCCCCCTGTCGTCTCGGCCTACCGCGCGGAGCACCCGGACGTGGAGCTGTCGATCGAGGACGGCATGTCCGACGAGGTCCTGGCCAAGGTTCGCGCGGGCACCGTCGACCTGGGCGTCACCGTCGTCGCCGAACCGCTGCCCGACCTGGCCGTGCACCCCATCGCCACCGACCGGATGTGCGCGGTGTTCCCGCAGGAGCACCGCTTCGCCGCGCGCGAGGCGCTGACCTGGGCGGAGCTGGCGAGAGAACCGCACATCGCGTTCGCGCCGAACTCCAGCATCCGCCAGCACGCCGATCGCGCCTTCGCCGCCGCGCAGGCGCATCCCCGCGTCGTCCTGGAATCCGGCAACATCACCGCGGTCGCGGGGCTGGTCGCCGCAGGTCTCGGCACCGCCGTCATGCCGGGGACGGTCCTACCGCTGATCGCCTTCGCGGGCCTGGTCCACGTCCCCCTGGCAGCACCGGAGACGCACCGGCGCATCGCGGTGATCCGCACTCCCCATCACCCGCAGCCCCCGGCCACCAGGGCTTTCACCCGATCCCTCACCTGGACCAGGACCACGACCCCCGAAACGACCTGGCTGTGAGCCGCTTCGCGTCAGGACGGGTTCTTGGCGTGGTGGACGGTCACCACGCCGCTGGTGAGGTTCTTCCAGGTGGTGTCGGTCCAGCCGGCCTCGCCGATGAGCTCGGCGAGGGCTCGCTGGTCGGGCCAGGAGCGGATGGACTCGGCGAGGTAGACGTAGGCGTCCGGGTTGGAGGAGACCGCGCGGGCGATCGAGGGCAGCGCGCGCATCAGGTAGTTCATGTAGACGCCGCGGAAGGGCTGCCACGTCGGGGTGGAGAACTCGCACACCACCAGGCGACCGCCGGGCCGCACCACGCGGCGCATCTCGCGCAGGCCCGCGACCGTGTCGGCGAGGTTGCGCAGGCCGAAGGAGATCGTCGCGGCGTCGAAGGCGTCGTCGGCGAACGGCAGGTGCAGGGCGTCGGCCGCCACCAGCGGCACACCCCGGCCCTTGCCGACCGAGAGCATGCCCAGCGAGAAGTCGGCCGCGACGCAGTAGGCGCCGGAGCGGGCGAACTCGACCGTCGACACGCCGCTGCCGGCAGCGAGATCGAGGACCTTCTCGTCCTGCTGGGGCGCGAGCAGCTGCCGGGTCACCTTCCGCCAGCGCCGGTCCTGCCCGAAGGACAGCACGGTGTTGGTCAGGTCGTACCGACGCGCGACGCCGTCGAACATCGCCGCGACTTCGCGAGGGTTCTTGTCCAAGCCTGCCCGAGACACACCTGAAGCGTACGTGGCCCGCTCCGGAGCCGGTTCAGGCAGCTGCCGACTCCACGTATCCGCTCACCGCCGCGTAGTGGTCCACCAACTGGCGGCACAGGGCGGGCCAGGTGCGACCGGCGACGGCGTTGCGGGCGTGGGTGCCGAAGCGCTCCCGCAGCGCGGGATCGCGCAGGTCGGCGATGGCGCTGCGCAGGGCCGCGGCGTGCTCGGCGTCGTCGTGCGCGGGCAGCAGGTAGCCGGTGCGCCCGACCTCGACCAGGTCGCGGGGACCGCCCGCGTCCGGGGCGACGACCGCGACGCCGGAGGCCATCGCCTCCTGCACCGCCTGGCAGAACGTCTCGTGCGGGCCGGTGTGCACGAAGACGTCGAGGCTGGCGTAGATGCGAGCCAGCTCGTCGCCGGTGCGCTGACCGAGGAACGCGGCGTTGGGCAGTTCCGCGCTCAACCGCTCGCGCTCCGGGCCGTCGCCGACCACGACCAGCCGCACGCCGGACGTGCCGTCGAGCTCGGCGAGCCGCTCGATGCGCTTCTCCGGAGCCAACCGGCCGACGTAGCCCACCAGCAGTTCACCGTTCGGAGCCAGCTCGGCCCGCAGCTGCTCGTCGCGCTTGCGCGGCGTGAACCGCTCGGTGTCGACGCCGCGGCCCCAGCGGTGCACGCGCGGAACGCCGTGCTCGCGCAGCGTCTCCACCGCCCAGGTCGAGGGGGCCAGCGTGCGGTCGGCGTGGCAGTGCAGGCGGCGGATCCACTTCCACGCCGCCTTCGCGGTCAGCCCGAGCCCGTAGGACTCGGCGAAACCCGCCACGTCGGTCTGGTAGACGGCGACCGTCGGGACGCCCAGCCGGCGCGCGGCGTTCATCCCGCGCGCCCCCACCACGAACGGCGAGGCCAGGTGCACCACGTCGGGCGCGAACTCCTGGAGCCCGCGCAGCACGCGGCGGCTCGGGAACCCGATGGGCAGCGACGACACCATCGGCAGGTCCATCGCGGGCAGCCTGATGACCGGGAAGCCCGCGTACTCGTCCGGACCGGGTCCGGGTGCGATGACCAGGGCCTGGTCGCCTCGACGACGCAAGTGCTCCAGCACCCGCAACACCGAGTTCGTCACTCCGTTGATCTGCGGCAGGAAGCTCTCGGTCACGATCGCGATGCGCACGGACAACACGGTCGCCGCCGGTTCCGGCGAGCAGCCGAAGGCAACGTGACGCGATCCCCAACGACAACCGAAGAGCACCCCAACTCGCCCATCGGCCCGCAAACGTGGCTTGCGGCTCCTCAGCCGGTCACCTCGACGTTGCTGAGCGGTCACTCGCCGCGCGGAGGCTGGGGACGCATGACGGCCCTGCCTACTCCACCCGCCCAGATCGAACCGGCCCTGGTGTCGCGGGCGTTCGAGGTCGCCGGTCGGCTTGCCAACGACGCCGCCGACGTCATCATCGCGACCGCGGGTAGAGGGGCGCGGCCCGAGCCCAGCGAGTCGCCGTTCGACTGGGTCACCGACACCGGCCGCACCCTCGAACGGCACACCCGCCGCATCCTCGCCGACGAGTTCCCCGGCACGCCGGTGTTCGGCGAGGAGTTCGGGGACGAACCCAGCGTTCCGCCGCAGCAGGGCGCCTCGGAGTTCCGCTGGTCGGTCGACCCGGTGGACGGCACCGCCAACTACGTGGCCGGGCTGCCCTGGTGCGCCTACAGCCTGGCGATGCTCGACGGCTACGGGCCCGTGGTCGGCGTGGTCGCCGACCCGTACCGGACCCAGATCTACGCGGCCGCGCGCGGCCGGGGCATGCGTGCCAACGGCACCCCGGTGCGGTTGCCCGACCGGTCCGAGATCCGCGGCGGCATCGTGTGCACCGAGCTGACCAAGAACGGGCCGTGGCCGGGCATGGACCGGTTCATCACCAACGCGGCCAGCGCGCAGGTCGGCGTGCGTTTACTGGGTTCACCGGCGCTGGCCATCACCCAGGTCGCCCTCGGCCACACCATCGCCGCCGTGCTCGACGACTACGAGGAGTGGGACGTCGCCGGCGCGCTCGCGCTGGCCACCGAGGCCGGTGCCACGGTCCTCGACCGGCGCGGCGAGCCCAACCCGCTGCCGCGCGACGGGCTGCTCGTCGCCGCGCCCGGTGCGGCCGTCGAGGTCCACGAGTGGTGGGCGCAGGCAGCCGAGGTGCCGGCTAGCTGACCGGTTCGGGCAGGACGGCCGAGATCGGGCGCAGCAGCGGGAACCGCCCGCGCAGCTCGCCCACCCGCTCGGGATCGGGGTCCTCGACGAGTTCGAGCACCTCGCCGGTGACCGCGCCGAAGCGCTTCTCGACCTCCGCCAGCTCCTCGCGCACCCGGCCCGCGATCTCGACGTCGCGGGAGGTCGTCCCCAGCCCCCGACCGAGTTCGGCGAGGACCCGCAGGTTGGGCAGCTCGGCGTCCATCCGGCGCACGACGGTCAGCAACCGGTTGCGGGCCTGCTGCGAGGACATCGCCTCGACCGCCCGGCTCGCCCGCAGGACCGCCTGCTCGCAGTGCTGCACGAACGGTCCCCAGCCGTCCGGCTCCCGCTGCGGCAGCGGCTCCGGTGCGGGTTCGGGTTCCTCCGCGACCTTCGCGACGGGACGTCTGCGCACCGCGAGCACCACGCCCGCACCGGCACATCCCGCCATCAACGCCATGAGCACCTGCAACCAGATCTCGTCCACCCGCGTTGCGCCCTTCCACTAGTCCCCGACCGAGGAACGCGGAAGGCCCCCAGGCCACTGCTTCCGCCGCTCGCTCCGATACCCCCTCGATCACTGTGCGCCCGGCCGGTGCTCATCGGCTTGCGGGGAACTACTCATATTCCATTGCATTTCTGAAACTTCGCTCGTCCTGCGGCTTCTGCGGGGGCCGACCGCTGGCCAGCCCCGCCCTGACCAGGTACTGCATGTCGGCCAGCAGGAACTCCATGGATTCGGTGTGCGCGCCGTCGCGACCGCCCGGCCGGACGAACTCGCCGAACTCGGTGGGCGCCGGGCGCTGGAGGCGCGCGATGGAGAACACCTCGTCGAGCCCCTGCCCCACCTGAACGCGCAGGCCGGACGGGTCCACGCCGCAGCCGGCGTCGGCCAGCCGCGCCTCGACCGGGTGCGCGGTGAACAGCTCCGCGGACAGCGGCCACACGCGTTGCAGGCCGGCGCTCATCAGCCGCGATCCGCTCGGGCTCTGGTCGCCCAGCTTGATCACCCACTGCGCGGCGTGGTTGCGGTGTTCGGCGAGCCGGTGCAGCGACCTCGCCGCCAACGTCCCCAGCACGGCGTCGCGGCAGGTGGCGAGCTCCTCGAAGACCGCGAGGCGCCAGGTCGTGAACAGCAGCAGGCGGGCCACCGTGGTCGGGAAGTCACCGCCCGGCCCAGGACCGCAGTCGATCTCCGCCAACCGCACGTTCCGGTACTCGGCCGGTTCCCGCTGGTAGGCGAGCACGTCCTCGTCCTGCTCGCCGCGCACCTCGACGGCCCGGCCGAACAGGATCCGCGCCTGCCCGAGCAGGTCGTAGGCGATCTCCCCCAGCGCTGCGGATTCCTCCAGGCCCGCGCGCATCCCCCACTCGGTCAGCCGGTGGGCGAGGACCAGGGCGTCGTCGCCGAGCATCGTGCAGTACAGCGCCAGATCGGCGGGATCCACCTCGGCGGGCACCGACCGGTCGACGGTGGACAGCACAGGAGCACCGAGCACCCACTGCTGCTGAACCTGCGGCCCGTCGGACAACGCTCTAGGGGTGTTCATGGGCAGACCTCGCAGACGCGGGGTCGGCCCTTCGGAGTGTGACCACCGACCCCCTTTCGGCGGATACCCAGTTTGGCATCGGCCGAAAGGCCCCGGAAGGGTCCTCAGTCCCTGTCGGATCTCCTGAGCAGCCAATACGTCGGCAGCAGCACCGCCCACAGGACCGCCAGCGTGCTGAGCACCGGCAGCAGCGAGATCACCGCCGTGCGACCCGCGACGCGCACCAGGTCGGGGTTGCGGGAGTCGTACTCGACTCGCACCAGCTGCCCCGCCTGGAGGTCGGTCGGGTAGATCACGCCGTTCGGCGGGATGTAGACCCGCCCGTCCTCGGTGTTGAACCGCACGACGGTCCGGGTCAGCGAGGTGTCCACGACTTCGGCCACCGCCTGGCCTCGGGATTCCACGATCGTGCGGTCGTTGATGAAGCAGGCAACGATGATCGACAAACCCATGACCGACAGCAACAATCCGGTGATCAGCACGCCCCGTGCCACTCGGCGGCGGACACGCCCAGGCGAGGGCTGGGCCACCGACTGATCACCGTCCGTGTCTGAGCCGGTCACCGAGTCGGCCGCGTTCTGGGTCACCGCGTCGCCTGCCACGGTGACCGATTGTAGGGGCCGGGGGTCGTGTCCAGGGCCACGCGGCCGCTCAGCCCACCCGGATCGGCACTCCGAATACGCTCCAAGCGTGGTGACTACATCCAGGCGGCTGACGGCGCGCACCCGCAGACTCGATCCTGCTGACCCACGGCACGACCGCCCGCTGCTGGACCTGCTCCCCGGCTGCGAGTCGCTGAGCTGGGTCCGCGAGGGCCAGGGCCTGGTCGGATGGGGCTGCGCGGCACGGCTGGACACCTCCGGCGCGGATCGCTTCACCGACGCCGACGCGTGGTGGCGGCAGCTGTGCGGGCACATCGACGTCGACGACGCCGTGGGACTGCCCGGCTGCGGACCTGTCGCCTTCACCAGCCTGGCGTTCGCCGACCGCCCCGGCGACTCGGTCCTGGTGCTGCCCGAGGTGATCATCGGCGAGCGGGACGGCGTCCGCTGGATCACCACCATCGGCGACGCGCCCGACCCGGACCCCGAGCCGGTGCGCCAGCCCGGCACGGTCTCCTACAGCGATGGCCGGCTGTCGTCCACGGCGTACCGGCAGGCGGTGACCGAGGCGGTCCGGCTGATGCGGGAATCCGGTGGTGAGCTCCGCAAGGTCGTGCTCGCGCACGACCTCGTCGCCAACACCTCCGAGCCGCTCGACGAGCGCTTCCTGCTGCACAACCTGGCCGCGCGCTACGCGAACTGCTGGACCTTCGCCATCGACGGCCTGGTCGGAGCCACCCCGGAACTGCTGCTGGAGCGGCGCGGTTACGAGGTCCGCTCCCGGGTGCTGGCGGGCACGGCCTGGCCGCACCCGGGCCGCACCGACGACGAGCTCGCCGCCGAACTGCTCGGTTCGGCCAAGAACCGCAGCGAGCACGCCTACGCCGCCGAGTCGCTGGCCGAGAAGCTGCGCCCGTTCTGCAGCGAGCTGTCGGTCCCGACGTCGCCGTCGGTGCTGCGGCTGCGCAACGTGCTGCACCTGGCCACCGACGTCGAGGGCAAGCTCGCCGACACGCCCGACGGGTCCGGGTTGCTGCACCTGGCGGAAGCCGTGCACCCCACGGCGGCGGTCGGTGGCACCCCGACCGAGGACGCCGTCCCGCTGATCTCCGAACTCGAAGGCATGGACCGCGGTCGCTACGCGGGTCCGGTCGGCTGGATCGACGGCGCGGGCAACGGCGAGCTCGGCATCGCGCTGCGCTGCGGGCAGGTCGAACAGCAGAGCACCGCCGGAGCGGGCTCCGGCGGTGCTCGTGGCGGCCGGGTCCGGCTGTTCGCCGGAGGCGGGATCGTGCCCGACTCCGAACCGGACCTGGAGGTGGCCGAGGTGGAAGCGAAGCTCCTCCCGGTGCGCGAAGCCCTGGAAGGAGTGCGCTGACCGGCTAGTGGTCGTGGAGGTGCTCGTGCGCGCGGTCGATCTCGGCGACCGCCGGCGGCGTGGGAACGCTCTCGCGGGCCGCGCTCGCGGCGACCCCGGCCGCCGGGTTCACCGCGGGCTTGCCCTTGGTGAACAGCCAGGTGGTGAACACCTCGTCGAGCTTCTTGCCGGACTTCTGCTCCGCCAACTCGATGAACTGCTCGATGGTGCCGGTCGAGAACCGGTGCTCCGCCGCCCAGGTGCGGGTGATGTCGAGCATCGCTTCGTCACCGACGACGCTGCGCAGCGCGTGCAACGTCATCGCGCCCCGGTCGTAGACGGCGTCGTGGAAGACGTTCTCGGCACCCGGGTCTCCCGGCAGGACCTGCCAGAACGGGTCGTCCGCCGGGTGGGAGTTGTAGTAGTGGTCGAACAGCTCCTGCGCGGTCCCGGTGCCGTGCGCCTCGGACCACAGCCACTCCGAGTAGGACGCGAATCCCTCGTTGATCCAGATGTCGCGCCAGGTGTCCACCGACACCGAGTCGCCGAACCACTGGTGGGCGTTCTCGTGCACGACCACCGACACGTTCGCCGCGCTCTGGAAGAACTTGTGGCTGTAGGTCGGGCGGGTCTGGTTCTCCAGGGCGAAGTTCAGGCCCTCGGACGGGACGACGCCGCCCTGCGCGGAGAACGGGTACTCGCCGAACAGCTGGGTCAGGAAGTCCACGACCTCCGGGGTGCGCTCGATGCTGGCCTTGGCCGGTCCGGCCAGCGGGCCGAGCTCGTCGGAGTAGGCGGTGACGAACGGCTGGCCGAACGCACCGGTCTTCCTGCTGATCTCGTACTGGCCGATGGTCATGAACGCCAGGTAGGTGGCGGTCGGCTCGGTGTTGCGCCAGTTCCAGGTGGTCCACCCGCCGAGGCTGGTGTTGCGGGTGTTCACCCCGTTGGAGATGGCCTCGGTGCCGTCGGGCACGGTGACCGCCACGTCGTAGGTCGCCTTGTCCCTCGGGTGGTCGTTGCCGGGGAACCACCAGGAGGAGATCTCCGGCTGGCCGATCGCCAACGCCCCGTCGGAGGTGCGCACCCAGGGGTTGAAGCCGTCGACGTCCGCGGTCGACGGAGTGCCCTCGTACTCCACGACGAAGGTCGCCATCTCGCCCTGCGGCAGGGTCGCCGGCGGGGTCACGGTGAGCTCCAGGCCGTTCTGGGCGAACTGCGCCGGCATGCCGTTGACCCGCACGGACTTCGCGGTGAGGGCGAAGTCCAGGTTGAACGCCGTCAGGTCCTGCGTGGCGGTCGCGACGATCGTCGCGGTGCCCTGCAGGCGGTCGTCGGCGGGCTGGTAGCGCAGCTGCAGGTCGTAGTGGGAGACGTCGTAGCCGCCGTTGCCGTAACCGGGGAAGTAGGCGTCGCCCGCTCCCGGCGCGCCCGGCCCCTCGCTCCCCGCCAACGCCGGCGCGGCGAACACCGCGCTCGCGCAGCAGGCCGCGATCACCGCGCGCAGGCCCTGTCGTCGAATCACCCTGCCACCTCCTCGAACTTCTCGGTCCGATCAGGAGACTAGGCAAACACGTTCACACCGGGTGCGCCTTTTGCACCGAGTTTTTCCCATCACCAGGCGGAAAAACGCGAATACACACCAACGGGCTAACGCACGCGTCCGGCCACAGTGGCCGGACGCACCCCGCCTCGCCTGCGGCTGACACAGGGCGTTCACGACCCCGAGACGCACATCGCGTTCCACCGCAACGGTTTTCGCGCAGTCGCCCTCAGCCGAGCAGGGCGGAGCGGACGGCTGCGTGGAGCCGCTGGTGCACCGCGCGCAGCTCGTGCCGGTTCGCACGCACCTCGACGACCCGCAGACCGGGTTTCGGACGCAGCGCCCCGCGGAGCTCGGCGTGGCCCGGCACCTGGACGTGCTCGACCCCGTGCGCCGCGCACAACCGGCCCAGGTCGGTGCCGTGCGGCGTGCCGAAGACGCGGTCGAAGGAGTCGCTGTGCTCCGGACCGCCCTGCTCCAACAAGCTGAAGATGCCGCCGCCGTCGTCGTTGAACACCACGATCGTCAGGTCGGGCCGCTGCTCGTACGGGCCGAGCATCAGACCGTTGCTGTCGTGCAGGAACGTCAGGTCGCCCAGCAGTGCGTACGTCGGACCGCCGTGCCCGGTGGCTGCGCCGAGCGCCGTGGACACGGTCCCGTCGATGCCGGCCGCCCCGCGGTTGCGGTGCACCAGCACGTCGGGCCGCTGCCGCGCGGCGAGCGCGACGTCCCGGCTCGGGTTCGACGACCCGAGCACCAGCAGCGAGTTCTCCGGCAGCGCGTCGACCACCTCGCGGGCCACCGCCGGGCCGTTCGGCCACCGCTCCAGGTCGAGGGCGGCGTGCAGCGCGGCAGAGGCCTTCTGGTCGGCCTGCTGCCAGGCCGTCAGCCACTGCGGGTCAACGGGTTCGGGACCTGCGGAGCCGGCCCCGAAGGTCTCGGCGACCTCGCGCACGTTGTGCGCGGGCGCGGGCCAGCCGATCCCGCCGTGCGCCAGCAGCACCTCCACCCCGGAATCGGCGAGGAGCTGCTGGACCTGGCGGAACACCGTCGGACGTCCCACGCACAGCACCTGCTCGGGCCGGTGCTCGCGAAGGAACTCGGGCAGGTTGAGCAGCCACATCCCGGTGCTGATCGCAGCCGATCCGGACACCCCGACGCCGCCGACCTCCGACAGCACGGGCCAGCCGACGCACTCGCCCCAGGCGCTCGCCTCCTCGGCACCCCAGTCGCCCACCAGCACCAGTCCACGACCGGAGCTCAACCGCCCCAGCGAACTCGGCGACGATCCGCGGTCGGCGACCTCGGTCCACCGCTCACCGCCCTGTCGCCCCTCCAGCGGCTCGAACCACTCGGTGTCGCCGTCGGGCACCAGCGGCTCCCGGAACGGCAGGTTGAGGTGCACCGGCCCGCCGCGCATGCCGCTCGCTGCAGCAGCCCAGGCACGGCACACCTGACTCCGCCAATAGGCGTTCTGCCCGGACCGCGCCTCGGCGACGCCGAGCTCGTCGAACAACCGCACCTCGCTGCCGTACAGCCGGTGCTGGTCGATGGTCTGGTTCGCGCCCGCCGCGCGCAGCTCCGGAGGCCGGTCGGCCGTGATCACCAGCAGCGGCACTCCGGCGTGGTACGCCTCGCTGACCGCCGGGTGCAGGTTGCTCGCGGCGGTGCCGGAGGTGCAGAACACCGGAACCGGCTGACGGGTGCGCGCGGCCAGGCCCAAGGCCAGGAAACCGGCGCTGCGCTCGTCGATCCGCACGTGCAGCCTCAAACGCGCAGCGTGCGCGGCCCGGTGCAGAGCGTAGGCGAGAGGTGCGTTGCGCGACCCCGGGGCGAGCACCGCGTGGCGCACCCCGTTTCGGACGAGCTCGTCGACGATGACCTCAGCCTGGGCTGTGGACGGGTTCAACCGATCACCTCTGAAATCGCCTGGCGGACAACGGCGGAGGGTCCGCGGCTCCCTCCGTCGACGTCCACGCAAGCACCGGGCGGTCGCGGGGAGGACCCCGCGCCGAGCACTTGCGCCCCCTATTGTCCCAGGTGTGCAGAATCCCGTTGTCTCTGAGCTGTTCGATCCGAAGTTGTGGGAGCCCATCGAGGGCTTCGACTTCACCGACATCACCTATCACCGCTGCGTCGAGGACGGCCCCGGCAAGGGCACGGTGCGCATCGCCTTCGATCGCCCCGAGGTCCGCAACGCCTTCCGCCCGCACACCGTCGACGAGCTCTACCGCGCCCTGGACCACGCGCGGATGAGCAGCGACGTCGGCTGCGTGCTGATCACCGGAAACGGCCCGTCCGAGAAGGACGGCGGCTGGGCCTTCTGCTCCGGCGGGGACCAGCGCATCCGCGGTCGCTCCGGGTACCAGTACGCCGGTGGCGAGACCGCCGAGTCCGTCGATCCGGCGCGCGCCGGCCGGCTGCACATCCTCGAGGTGCAGCGGCTGATCCGCTTCATGCCCAAGATCGTCATCGCGGTGGTCCCGGGCTGGGCCGCCGGCGGCGGGCACAGTCTGCACGTGGTGTGCGATCTCACCCTCGCCAGCGCCGAGCACGCCATGTTCAAGCAGACCGACGCCGACGTCGGCAGCTTCGACGGCGGTTTCGGGTCGGCGTACCTGGCACGTCAGGTCGGGCAGAAGTTCGCCCGCGAGATCTTCTTCCTCGGACGCCCCTACACCGCCGAGCAGGCCCACCAGATGGGCATGGTCAACGAGGTCGTCCCGCACGCCGAACTGGAGGCCACCGCGTTGCAGTGGTCCCGGGAGATCAACGGCAAGTCCCCGACGGCGCAGCGCATGCTCAAGTACGCGTTCAACGCCATCGACGACGGGCTCGTCGGTCAGCAGCTCTTCGCCGGTGAGACCACCCGGCTCGCCTACATGACCGATGAGGCCGTCGAGGGCAGGGACGCGTTCCTGCAGAAGCGGGACCCCGACTGGTCCCCGTTCCCCTGGTACTTCTGAGACTTCCCACTCCTCTTCGGGCAGCACTCCGGACAGGAACAGCCCCGGAGGGCGTTCCTCCTCCGGTGTCTCCCGCGCGGGCCCGGCCGGGCCGGTGTCAGCACCGGCCCGCGGCCGGCCCTGCGGCGAACACGACGACTGCTGCGGATGCGGCGGAGTCCCGGCGAAGACCGGGACGACCAGCACGAACACGAGAAACATCGCCTCCTCCTTCCGCTCACACCTGGAACATCGACCGAACCTTTCGAACACTTGATCGCTCGAACAGGTGAGCTAGTGGCGAAGCTCTCGGGTCACCGGCGGCGTCGGCACCGGCGCCGGTGCCGAGAATGGAGCTCATGCCGAACCCCCGGGAACTCCAGCCGCTTCCAGCCCCCTCGGGAACCGGCGCGCTGGACGTGCTGCCCGCGCTGCGCCGCGCGCTGGACGGTGAAGGTCCCGCGCTGCTGCCGATCGCGGCCGACGCCCCCGGGCAGGCGCAACACCTGATCGGGCCGCTGAACCCCGGCGAGGACGCCGAGCACGACCCGACGGCCCTGGTCATCGCCACCTCCGGCTCCACCGGAACCCCCAAGGGCGTGCTGCTGCCCGCCGGTTCGCTGCGCGCCTCGGCCGAGGCCACCCACCGCAGGCTCGGCGGCCCGGGCGAGTGGCTGCTGGCGATGCCCGCGCACCACGTCGCCGGCATCCAGGTCCTGGTCCGCGCGCTGATCGCGGGCACCACCCCGCGCGCGGTCGACACCTCCGGCGGCTTCCGCCCGGACGGCTTCGCCGCGGCGGCGCGCGAGCTGCCGGCCTCGGACCGCCCGCGCTACACGGCCCTGGTCCCGACCCAGCTGTCCCGGTTGCTTCACGACGGCGGCGAGGGCCTGGACGCGCTGCGCGGTTTCGACGCGGTGCTGCTCGGCGGCGCCGCCACCCCGCCCGCCCTGCTGTCCCGGGCCCGGGACAGCGGCGTTCGCGTGACCACCACCTACGGCATGAGCGAGACCTCCGGCGGCTGCGTCTACGACGGCGTCCCGCTGGACATCACCGAGGTCGACGTGGACGGCGAGCTGGGGCCGATCCGGCTCACCGGACCCATGTTGGCCAGGGGTTACCGCCACCAGCCTGACGCGGCCGCGTTCGCGGGCGGCTGGTTCCGCACCGGCGACCTCGGTCGCTTCGCCGACGGCGAGCTGGAAGTCCTCGGCCGCGCCGACGACATGATCATCACCGGCGGGGAGAAGGTCGCACCGCTGCCGGTCGAGCGGGTCCTGGCCGAGCAGCCGGGCGTCCACGAGGCCTGCGTGCTGGGCGTTCCCGACCCGGAGTGGGGGCAGGCGGTGGTGGCCGCCGTCGTGCCCGATCCCGCCGCCCGGCCGGACGAGGAGGTCCTGCGCGCCGCCGTGCGCGAGCGCCTCGGCGCCGTGGCCACCCCGAAGCGCATCGCGCTGGTGGACGAGCTCCCGCTGCGCGGCCCCGGCAAACCGGACCGGCGCGCGCTCGCCGAGCAGCTGACCTGCTAGCCGGGGGACTTGCCGGGTGAGCGAAGATGAGGCTCATGGCGACTGTCGCGCAATGGATCGAGGGTGCCCGTCTGCGCACCTTCCCGAATGCGATCGCGCCGGTGCTGGCCGGGTCCGGTGCCGCCGCGGGAGTGGACGAGTTCGACCCGCTGATCGCGCTGCTGGCGCTGGCCGTCTCGGTCAGCCTGATCATCGGGGTGAACTTCGCCAACGACTACTCCGACGGCATCCGCGGCACCGATGACTCCCGCGTCGGCCCGTTCCGCCTCGTCGGGTCGCGGTCGGCGCGGCCGGGCGCGGTGCGCAACGCGGCCTTCGCGTGCTTCGGGGTGGCGGCGCTGGCCGGGATCGGCGTGGTCGCGCTGAGCGGTCAGTGGTGGATGCTGGCGATCGGCGCGCTGTGCATCGCGGGCGCCTGGTTCTACACCGGCGGCAGCAAGCCCTACGGCTACGCCGGGATGGGCGAGCTCGCGGTGTTCGTGTTCTTCGGCCTGATCGCCGTGCTGGGCACGATGTTCGTGCAAGCCGGAACGGTCTCGGGCTTCGGCATCGGAGCCGCCGTGGGCGTCGGCGCGCTGTCCTGCGCCGTCCTGGTGGCCAACAACCTCCGCGACATCCCCTCCGACCGGGTCACGGGCAAGCGGACCCTCGCCGTCATGCTCGGCGACCGGGACACCCGCACGCTCTACACGGCTCTGGCGCTGGTCCCGTTCGTGATCACGGTCCTGATCGGCCTGCGCAACTCCTGGGCGCTGCTGGGATTCCTGGCTCTGCCCCTGCTGCTCATCCCGCTGCGGGCGGTCGTGCGGGGAGCCACCGGCCGCTACCTGGTCCCGGCGGTCCGGGACACCGGGTTCGCCATGCTCGCCTGGGGCGCCATCACGGGTCTGGCGCTGGCCTTCGGCTGACGCTGATGTCCCGCGGCGGGCGCGCCGCTGCGGGACACCGCTCGATCAGGCATCCGCAGGCCGCGCACGCCGACCACGAGGAGGCGCGACGGCGCCGAGCTGCGCGACCCGGTCAGGGGCGGACGACCTTCCGCGTCACGCGACCACGGCGGGCAGCACGTACTGGGCGACGTCCGAAGCGATGCCGCACTGGTCGGTGTCGGCCTGGTCGGCGATCACCACGATCTGCAGGGTCGCTCCCGCGACCGGGGCGTAGACGGTGCAGCCGTCGGCTCGCAGGACCTGCGTGCCGCGAACGGCTCCCAGCTCGACCTCCTCGGTCCCCAGGTCGGCGAAACCGGGGGCCTGCGCTCCGATGAGCACTTCCCGGCCTCCGCTGCGGTCCGGGAACCCGCAGCCGCGCACCGGGGGCTGGATCCCCACCTCGCGCGCCCGTCCGGGCTCGACCTCGAAGGCCAGCGCCGCGATCTCGTCCGGCCGGACCAGCCCGCACAGCTCCTGCGCCGACATCGATCCCAGCATCCGCCGCTGCTCCGGCGGAACGTCGCGGGTGATCGACGGAGCGGTGCTGGTCGCCGTGGACTCCTCGGAGGTGCTGGGCTGCGAGGACGGCGGCCCAGGCACCACCTGCTGCACAGCGGTGCAGCCGGTCAGCGCGGCGCTGGAGAGCACCGCGCTGACCAGCAGGCGCTTGGGGACCACCGGACCTCCTCCCACGCAAGATCGTCGACGTGCGGCCCTAGTCTGCCTGGAACTCGCCGGTGCTGTGGAAGTGGTCCAGGATCTTGCGCGGGGCCTCGAGGTCCATGCCCTGCTCGGCGACCCAGCGGTCGTCGAAGTAGGTGTTGGTGTAGCGCTCGCCGCCGTCGCAGAGCAGCGTGACGATGCTGCCCTTGCGGCCCTCGGAGAGCATCTGGGAGATCAGCGCGAACACGCCCCACAGGTTGGTCCCGGTGGAGCCGCCGACGCGGCGTCCGAGGATCTGCTCGGTGCAGCGGATGGCCGCGATGGAGGCGGCGTCCGGGACCTTGATCATCCGGTCGATGGCCTGCCCGATGAACGACGGTTCCACCCTCGGCCTGCCGATGCCCTCGATGAGCGAGCCGGAGTCGCTGGTGAGCGTGGGGTCGCTGTCGCGCCAGGCTTCGAAGAACACCGAGCGCTGCGGGTCGACGACGGCCAACCGGGTCCCGAGCCTGCGGTAGCGCAGGTAGCGGCCGATGGTGGCGCTGGTGCCGCCGGTGCCCGCACCGACGACGATCCAGGCGGGTTCCGGGTGCGGTTCGAGCGCGAGCTGCTCGAAGATCGACTCGGCGATGTTGTTGTTGCCCCGCCAGTCGGTGGCGCGTTCGGCGTTGGTGAACTGGTCCATGAAGTGGCCGCCGAGCTCGGAGGCCAGCCGCCGGGACTCGGAGTAGATCGCGCCGGGCTCGTCGACGAAGTGGCAGCGGCCGCCCTGCCACTCGATGAGCGCGACCTTCTCGCCGCTGGTGGAGCGGGGCATCACCGCGATGAACGGCAATCCGAGCAGTCGGGCGAAGTAGGCCTCCGAGACCGCCGTCGATCCTGACGAAGCCTCGATCACAGGTGTGTTTTCGGTCACCCAGCCGTTGCAGATGGCGTAGAGGAACAGCGAACGGGCCAGTCGGTGCTTGAGCGAACCGGTCGGATGTGTTGACTCGTCCTTGAGGTAGAGGTCGATCCCCCACTCGGCGGGCAGCGGGTACCGCAGCAGATGGGTGTCGGCGCTGCGGTTCGCGTCGGCCTCGATGATCCGGACGGCCTCGCTGGTCCAGGCCCGCGTGCGCTCGCAGGAGCGGTCGATGTCGCTGGTCATTCGGCATCCGCCGGGGCGTCGCCGCGCAGTTCGGCGCGCAACCGCTCGCGGCGTTCGCGGCGGTCCTTGGTGCGCTCGGCCATGCCGACCGCGACGCGGCGCCGGAGCGTGCCGAAGACCAGCAGCGACAGCGGCATGACCACGACGACGGACACGGCGATGGCGACCAGGACCGGAACCTGGGCCAGCATCAGCAGCACCGCCACGACCGCGACCAGGCCGAACCGGGCCGCGGTGTAGAGCGCGATGTCGCGGGCCAGGTTGGGCTTGACCTCGGACGTCTCGCCGGTCGGCTGCTCAGGGCCCGTTCCGGGGGTCGCGTCGACCGCGGTTTCGGGCTCGTCGGTTCTCGTCTCCTGCTGTTCCCGCACGTCATCCAGGGTAGAGCACCCGCGGGCGCGATCAGCCCGGCGTCCGGGACCGCAGGTCGGAGCGCCCGAAGCGCCGTTTTCGTCCCTTACCTTCCCTTTACCTAAACCCAAACGTTCGAGTACCTGCCCCCTCAGGTGCCACGATTGCGACCGGAATGCCCGAATGCCAGTTATCGCAAAAGTGGAGGTCACACGTGACCGCGTCGACTCAGCAGCCTCGCCAGAACGGTCAGGAGCAGCTCCTCACCCCGGGTGAGGTCGCGGCGCTCTTCCGGGTCGACCCCAAGACCGTGACCCGATGGGCGACCGCCGGCCGGATCGGTTCGATCCGGACCCCCGGTGGCCACCGTCGCTTCCGCGAGTCTGAGGTCCGCACCCTGCTGGCCGAGCTGACCAACGATGTGAACCGCACCGCCTGACCGACCGGTCCGGCAGCGGCGAACATCTCGAAGCGGCGCGGACGTCAACGCAGCGGTGCGCAGGACCACTTGCCAAACCCCTCGTGGTGAGTGCCCCGGGCACCGCGGCAGGCGCCGGAGGAGCAGTCGCAACAGTCGAGAATCGCTGCACCAAGTCGAAGATCGCTGGGCGGCCGGCCGATGACGACCGCCGTCCCTGGTGACGCCTCGCACGTCCGCGAGGCGTCACCAGGGACCCCCGCTGGAACCGGACACCTCCGGACAAAGACACCGCCGTCTCTGATTGGCTAGTGTCGTAAGCGGAACGTTGGAGGTGGCCACGATGATCTATGCCCTCGCCGCCATTGGCGCGCTCACCATCGCTGTGCTGATGTGGAAGGCGTTCGGCCCGCAAATCGCCTCGCCGCCCGCCCGCAGAGCCCCGGTCGCCCCCGACGACGACCCGGAATTCCTCCGCAAGATCGCCGAAGAACAGCGCAAGAACAAGCGCCCGACGGACGAAGACGGCGGCCTCAAGTAAGCAGCCCAACCCCTCAGGCAGCCCGAACCCGTCAGGCAAGCGGCGAAGCCGCTTTCTCGGTACCCCGAGCAAGCAACCGGCACCGCCGCGGGTTCTCAGACGTCTTCTGGTGAGGACAGCCGCAGCGCCGCGTATCCGGTTAATACTCAAGTCGCGGATCCCGGAGCCAGAAGGCGTCTGAGGTTCCGCTACCCGCACCGCCAAGCAACCCGGCCACGGAGTCTTAGGACTGGACCTGGCGGCCAGGAGCGTGGGGGAAGTCGTCGGCGACCATTGCTGCCAGCTCCAGCAGCGCCATCCGCGTCGGAGCCGCCAGCTGGTCGAGTTCGACCTCCGCGCCTTCTTCGAGGTGCGGGTCGAACGGGATGCGCGAGACGGCGCGGCAGCGGGACGCGAAGTGGGCGCCGAGCTTGTCCACGTCGACCTTGCCCGATGCCGGGCGCACGGAGTTGATGACGGCGACGGAGCGGGAGACCAGGTCGCCGTAGCCGTGGGCGTCGAGCCAGTCCAAAGTGGCCGATGCGCTGCGGGCGCCGTCGATCGAGCTGGAGGAGACGATCACCAGCGAGTCGGCGACGTCGAGCACGCCCTTCATGGCGGAGTGCATCAGGCCGGTGCCGCAGTCGGTGAGCACCACGTTGTAGAAGTGCTCCAGCAGCGTCACGGTGCGCCGGTAGTCGTCCTCGCTGAAGGCCTCGGACACGGCCGGATCCTGCTCGCTGGCGAGGATTTCCAGCCGGCTCGGGCCCTGCGAGGTGTAGGAGCGGACGTCGCTGTAACGACGGATGCGGTGCGCGTCGCGCAGCAGGTGCCGAACGGTCGCGGTGGTCTCCAGCGGGATCTTCTGGCTCAGCGTGCCGCGGTCCGGGTTGGCGTCGACGGCGATGACCCGGTCGCCGCGCAGCGAGGCGAAGGTCGCGCCGAGCGTGGCGGTCGCGGTGGTCTTGCCGACGCCGCCCTTGAGGCTGAGCATCGCGATCTTGTAGCAGCCCTGCAGCGGCTGGTTGATCCGCGTGATGAGCTCGCGGCGTCGCCGGTCGGTCGGTCCTTCGCCGAAGTTGACCGTCTTGCCGCTGGCGACGTAGACGGCCTTGCGCCAGCCGGACTGCGGCGGTCGCTTGGTCTGCCGCAGCAGCTGCGCGGACGACAGATCGGCGTTGGGCTGCGGCTGCTGGTGCCCGGGTCGCTGCGGACCCGGCTGCGGCTGACCGGGCTGCTGGGGCGGCTGCTGCGGGTACGGCTGGCCGGCCGGGAACGGTCCCGACGGACCGCCGGAGACGGGCGCGTACGGGCTCACCGGCACCGGCCCGGAGCCACCTTCGGCGACCTGGTGCGGACCCGAGACCTGGTGGGGGCCGGACTGGGTCCCCGGGTAGCCGGGCCACGGCTGCTGCTGCGGGTGCGGACCTGACTGGGACGGGTCGGGGTACACCGGCGCTCCGCTCGGGTAGTACGGCTGCGGGGTGTCCGCGACCGGGTAGGGACCGGACACGTCGGGCTGCGACGGGTCCACGTACGACGGTTCGGGGTGTTCGGGAACCGGCTTGGGCTGGTGCGGCCGCGTCTCCGGGTCGGTGTAGGAGCCGTTGCCGCTCTTGCCCCCGGCCTCGGTGCCGGCCGGGCCGTCGGCCTGCGGCGAGACGGCACCGACGTCCCGCCTCGTCTCGGGCTCTTCGTACTGTCCCGTCACCGTCGCCGTCCCTCCAACGTTCGAGCCGAGCTGTGCAGTGCTTGCGCACAGCAACCTAAACCCACACATACCCCCTAGTCACCATAGGTGGCAGGTACGCGCCGCGGGTTTCTCCGGTCACCGAACGCGATTCACGCCACGGCTGCGAGCCGAACGCGCCGTCGCACTCCTGCGAACGCCGGATCGAGTGCTGCTCACAGACCGGCGTAGGAGTGCAGACCCGTGACGACGAGGTTCACGAAGAACAGGTTGAAGATCATCACTGCCAGGCCGAGGACGTTGATCCACGCCGAGCGAACCCCGCGCCAGCCCGCGGTCGCGCGGGCGTGCAGGTAGGCGGCGTAGACGATCCAGGCGATGAACGCGCAGGTCTCCTTGGGGTCCCAGCCCCAGAAGCGGCCCCACGCGGCCTCCGCCCAGATGGCGCCGGCGACGATCGCGAAGGTCCACACCGGGAAGATGATCACGGTGGCGCGGTAGGCCATCCGGTCCAGCGCCTGGCTGGTGGGCAGCCGCGAACCGAACTTGGCCATCTTCAGCGGGTTGTTCTCGTACCGGCAGCGCAGCAGGTAGAGGACGCTGGCGACACCGGCGAACAGCAGCGCGCCGCTGGAGACGATCGCGGCGGCGACGTGGATGACGATCCAGTACGACTGCAGCGCCGGCTGCAGCGGCGCGGCCTCCGCGTAGAGCACGGTGCCGGACAGGAACAGCAGCAGCGTCACCGGCAGCATCAGGAAGCCGCCGAGGCCGCGCAGCTGGGCCGGAGTGGCTTCGCGGCGGGCGTTGCGCAGCTGCCGGAACAGCACGATCAGCCAGGCGGCGACGGCCGCCAGGCAGATCGCCGAGCCGAACTCGTACATGTTGCCCCACGGCACGCGACCCGTGGCCAGGCCGCGGGTCAGCAGGGAGCCGAAGTGCACCAGCGCGCCGAGCACGGTCATCGACACGGCCATGCCGCCGAGCCGCTCGGCCACCGGCCGCTTGGGCTGCGCCGGGACGTGCCCGACGACGTCCTTGCCCTCGGACGACTTCTCCGCGCCCACCAGCGCGGCTTCGCGGGTGCGGGTCGCGGTGGCGACCCTGCCGTAGGCGAACTCGCCGAAGTACAGCAGCATCGACGCGATGTAGATGACCACCGAGGTGGCGTAGGCCATGTCGCTGTAGTTCGACAGCGTCTCGTTGACCGGCATCAGCTCTTCCTTTCGCGCGCGGTCCCAGCGTCCGCGCGGGGCTGGGGCGAGTGGTCGACATCCGCACCGAGCAGGTCATCGGCGATCCGGGCGAACTCCTCGCCGTAGCCGGCCTGGTCGGTGCGGGCGAGCCCGCCGACCTCGACAACGGTACGCGCGGCGGGGCTTTCGCCGGATTCCGGGTGCGGAGCGGCCCGCACCCAGATGCGGCGGCGCTTGACGATCAGCGAGGTGCCGAGTCCGAAGATGATGAGCACCGCGAAGGCCAGCACCGATGTCTGGAACGGGTCGTGCGAGACCTGCAGGTTCGCCCAGCGCTCGACGCCGTCGAAGCGGACCGTCGTGCCGTCGTCGAGGCGGATCTCCTCGCCGACGCGGACGTTCTCGCGGGCGACCCGGTTGAGCCTGCCCTGCTCGACCATCGACTGGTCGACGCCGAAGATCGACTGACCGCGTCCGGAGTCCAGGCCGAGGTCGCCGCGCATCACGTCGATGGCCGCGGTCGGGTCCAGCAGGTCGGGGAACCCGGAGCTGAGGATCTTGCCGTCGAACGCCGCGGTCGGCGCGAACAGGCCGGTGATGGCCAGCTGGCTCTGCCTGCGCTGCACCTCGTCGGTCACGCCGGGCTGGTCGAACTTGGTGGCGCCCTGCGACAGCATCGTCTGCGGCGACATCGGCTGCCACTGCACGAGTCCGGTGCGCTGCTGGCCGTCCGGCCAGGTCACGGTGAACCGGGGCGCGTAGCCGTTGCCGGTCAGGTAGATCCGGTCGCCAGCGGTGCGCAGCGGGTGGTTGACCTGCAGCGTGTAGGGCTTCCAGGTGTTTGTCTCCAGCCCCTCGCCGGACTGGTACTGCATGCCCACGCGGTAGTTGGCCACCTGACCGTTGGGCTGGTAGTCGACGTCGAAGTCGTCGACCTTGACGCAGAACGGGGACAGCTGGGTGCCGTCGACCGACAGTCCCGCGCGGAACGAGTCGTAGTTGTAGGTGCCGGAGTTGCAGAACTCGGAGCCGTCGGCCACCACGATGACCTGGCCCTCGTAGCCGTAGAGCTTGCCGCCCGCGAGGCCGATGAGCAGTCCGACCAGCGCGAAGTGGAACACGAGGTTGCCGACCTCGCGGAGGAATCCGCGCTCGGCGCTGATCGACCGGGCTCCGTCGGTCTCGGTGTGCTCGACCATCCGCCAGCCGCGCAGCCGCGTCTTGGCCGCGGCGATGGCCTCGTCGACCGAGGTGTCGTCGAGCGTCTTCTCCGCGTGGTGCGGCAGCCGGCCCAGGTTGCGCGGGGTGCGGACCGGCTTGCTGCGCCACTGCTTGTAGTACTCCCAGCAGCGCGGCAGCAGGCAGCCGATCAGCGAGATGAACAGCAGCACGTAGATCGAGGCGAACCAGACCGAGCTGAAGACCTCGAACATCCCGATCTTGTCCAGCAGCGGCGCGATGTCCGGGTGCTGCTGGAAGTACTTGTCCACTTCGGACCGGTTCAGCGAGCGCTGCGGGATCAGCGCACCCGGCAGCGCGGCCATGGCCAGCAGGAACAGCAGCACCAGGGCGGTGCGCATGGACGTCAGGCCGCGCCAGGTGTTGCGCAGGAAGGCGAGGGCGGTCGTGAGGTGGTCGCGCATCAGATCGGCGTCTCGAATCCGGCGATCGGGCCACGAAGCATCGAGATCAGCTCTCCCCACAGACCGGTGACGAGCAGCAGGCCCACCACCACCAGCAGCACTCCACCCGCGATCTGGATCGCCCGGCCGCGCCGCCGCAGCCAGCCCGCGCTGCGCACCGCCCAGCGGGCGCCCAGGGCCAGCAGCACGAACGGGACGCCGAGGCCGACGCAGTAGGCGAGCACCAGCAGGATTCCGCGCAGAGCGGTGCCGGTGTCCACATCGGTGCCGGCGGCGACCGAGATGACGCCGACCAGAGTCGGTCCCAGGCACGGGGTCCAGCCGAGGCCGAACACCGCGCCGAGCAGCGGTGCGCCCCACACCCCGGCGCGCGGCACGCGGTGCACCCGCACGTCGCGCTGCAGGGCGGGGATCAGGCCGAGGAACACCAGGCCCATCGCGACCGTGACGACGCCGCCGATGCGCTGCAGCAGCAGCTCGTTGGTCAGCAGCGCGTCGGACACCCCGAGCAGCAGCAGCGCTCCTGCCGCGAACACGACGCTGAAACCGGCCACGAACAGCAGCGCGGCACCGGCGACCCGCCATCGACCGCGCCGGTTCTCCTCGGTTTCGGCTTCATCGACCGGCGGCGAGTCGGCGCCCACGACACCGGCGAGGTACGCCAGGTAGCCGGGCACCAGCGGGACCACGCAGGGCGAGGCGAAGCTGATCGCCCCGGCGAGCGCCGCGATCGCCGCCGCGAACAGCAGCGGTCCGGACGCGGCGAGCTCGGTGGGGTTCACGCTTCGAGGGTAGGAAAGCCGACGTCGCCCTCACGCACCGGGCTCGCTGAACCGGCCCGCGAACCCCCAGGTGAACGCGATGCCCAGGCACGAACCCGGCACCAGCAGGACCTTGGTCCCACCCATTCCAGGACCAACGCCCACCCCCAAGAGGCAGAAGTCACAGCAAAACGTCAAGCAAGCGACGAGGTCGCTTTCTCAGCACCCACCACCGTCAGGCAAGCGACGAAGCCGGTTTCGCACTACCCCACCAAAGCAGCCGGCGCCGCCGCGGGTTCTGACACGTCTTCTGGGGGAGGACAGCCGTAGCGCCGCTGCATTGGGCATGCACAAGTCTCGGATCCCGGAGCCAGAAGGCGTGTCAGGTTCCGCCACCCGCACCGCTGAGCAAAGAGACCAGGGGGACGCAGCAAGCACCTACGCAGGCTCGGAAGCGATCTTCTGCACCTCGGGGAGCAGTTCGCTCTCGAGCATCTCGGTCAGGAAGATCGCCGCGACCCGGTGCTGCCGGTCCAGGACGATGGTGGCCGGCACGGTGCTGCGCGGGAACTGGCGCAGCGAGAGCAGCGTGCGGCCAGCCGGGTCGAAGATCGACGGGTAGGTCAGGCCGCGGTCGCGGTGGAAGTCCGCTGCCGCGCTCTGGTTGTCCCGCACGTCGATGCCCAGCACCTGCACGCCCTGCGGACCGAGCTTGTCCTGCACGGCCTGCAGGTCGTCGGCTTCGGAGCGGCACGGGCCGCACCAGGAGCCCCAGATGTTGAGCACCACGACCTCGCCCTGGAAGTCCTGGATTCCCAGCTGCTTGCCGGGGTTGAGCAGGTCGTCGCCGGAGAGGTGGCTGATCCGGCCCCGCTCGCCCGCCGGGTAGAAGATGCGCGTCTGCCCGCCGGGCGAGACGAAGGTGAACTCGCCGCCCGCCTTGTTGGAGTCGTCGCCCTCGGTGGCGCAGCCACCGACCATCGCCAGCACGGCCGTGATCAGGCCGAGCCGCACCAGAAGCTTCCTCATGCGCCCGTCACTCTCGGATCGGTGCCACCTGCGGGCTCGACGTAGGCCACCCGCACCAGCTGTTCGCCGCGGAACACCAGCGTCGTCACCGACGCCAGCGAGCACTGCCTGCGGCGGGGGTCGTGCCACATCGGCTTGCCCTCGACGTAGCGGCGCAGCGTCCAGATCGGCAGCTGGTGCGAGACGCACACCGCTTCCCGCCCGGCCGCCGCGGCTCGCGCGCGGTGCGCGGCGCCGAGCATCCGGTGCGCGATCTCCAGGTAGGGCTCGCCCCAGGAGGGTGCGAACGGGTTCCACAGCTTCGGCCAGTGCCGGGGGGAGCGCAGTGCGCCGTCGCCGACGGAGACCTTGAGGCCTTCGAAGCGGTTGTCCGCCTCGATGAGCCGGTCGTCGGTGGCCACGTCGACCTGGAACATCGCGCCCAGCGGGCGGGCGGTCTCCTGGGCGCGCTGCAGCGGCGAGGAGATCACGCGGGCGATGTCGTGCCCGGAGAGGAACTCCGCGACGAGCTTCGCCTGCTGCTCGCCCTTGTCGGACAGCCGGTAGCCGGGCAGCCGGCCGTAGAGGATGCCCTCCGGGTTGTGCACCTCGCCGTGGCGGAGGAAGTGCACGAGGGTCTTCTCAGCCTGGGGTTCGGTCATTTCGACGCCTCCGGGGCGGTCGCGGCGGCGGCTGCCCGCGCGGCGTGCGGCAGGGCGTCGGCGATCTGCTCGAAGGCCGCGTCGTCCATGGCGGCGTTGACGAACCAGGTCTCGAAGGCGCTCGGCGGCGGGTAGATGCCGCGCGCGAGCAGCTCGTGGAAGAAGGCCGGGAAGCGCCAGGTCTGCTGGGCCTGGGCCTGCTCGTAGTCGTGCACCGGGTTCTCGCTGAAGAAGATGCTGAGCATGTTGCCCGCGGAGGCGATCTGGTGGACCACGCCCTCGGCGTTCAGCGCGGACCCGATGAGCTCGCGGAGCCGGTCGGCGTTGCGGTCCAGGGCCGCGTAGACCGAGGCGTCGGCGGCGCGGAGGTTCGCCAGGCCGGAGGCGACGGCGATCGGGTTCCCGGCGAGCGTGCCCGCCTGGTAGACGGGGCCGGTCGGCGCGAGGCGCGACATCACGTCGGCGCGACCGCCGAAGGCGGCGGCGGGCAGACCACCGGACATGACCTTGCCGAAGGTGTAGAGATCACCGGCGACGCCGTCGATGCCGAACCAGCCCGCAGCGGAGACGCGGAACCCGGTCATCACCTCGTCCATGATGAGCAGTGCGCCGTTCGCGCTGGTCAGCTCCTTGAGTCCGGCGTTGAAGCCGGGCAGCGGCGCGACCGTGCCCATGTTGCCGGCGGCGGCTTCGGTGATCACGCAGGCGATCTCGTCGCCCTGCTCGGCGAAGACCTGCCGCACGGCTTCGAGGTCGTTGTAGGGCAGCACGAGGGTGTCGGCGGCCTGCGCGCCGGTGACACCGGGCGAGGTCGGCAGGCCGAGCGTCGCCACACCCGAGCCGGCGCCGGCCAGCAGCGCGTCCACGTGACCGTGGTAGCAGCCGGCGAACTTGACGATCTTCTGCTTGCCGGTGAAGGCGCGGGCGAGCCGCACGGCGCTCATCGTCGCCTCGGTACCCGAGTTGACCAGGCGGACCTGCTCGACCGGCTCGACGCGGTCGATGATCTCCTGCGCCAGGTCGATCTCACCGGTGCCGGGCGTGCCGAAGGACGTGCCGTGCACGGCCGTGTCGCGCACCGCGGCGACGACGTCGGGGTGGGCGTGCCCGTTGATCATCGGGCCCCAGGACGACACCAGGTCGACGTAGCGGTTGTCGTCGGCGTCCCAGAGGTAGGCGCCCTCGCCGCGCACCATGAACCGCGGCGTGCCGCCGACGGACTGGAAGGCGCGGACCGGGGAGTTGACGCCGCCGGGCGTCACCGCCTGCGCACGCTCGAACAGCTGCCGCGACTGCGGAGCCGGATCGTCGTGCCGGGTCGAAGCGGAGTTCGCAGAAGCTGTCACGCCCCCAGTTTGACACTCCCCGCGCTGTGGCCGGGCGCACACCGTTCCGAGGAACGTCCCGCGGTCACCGTGCGTGGCGGTGCGGGCTCACCTCAAGCAGCGGCCCCGCGGCAGCAGAGGACTAGTCACCCGCTCGGATGGCGAGGCCGATCTGGCGCAGGGCGTCGATGAGCAGCAGTCCGGCCAGGGTGGCGGCGATGACGGCGCCGGACAGCCAACTGCCGATGGAACGGGTCACCACGTCCACGGCGCCTCGCGGTCCGGGCAGGTAGATGGTCACCACGCCGCGGTGCCAGGCCCACCACGCGAGCAGCACCAGCGCTACCGCGGCGACCAGTTCGAGACCGGCCACGGCCGCGCGCCACGGCTGGTTCAGCCGGCCACCCGAGCGCACCGGTTCGGCGTCGCCGTCGAGCTTCGGCCCGCTCGCGGGCCACGGTTCGGCAGTCGTCACGGTGGAAAGCGTCTCACACGTCGCGGGCGTCGAGGACCGCGCTGATCCGGTCGGTGCGCTCGGCGTGCCGGGCCGCGTCGTGGGAGAGGTGACCGAGCAGCCGGTAGATGCGCTCGTGGTACTCGGGCAGGTCGAGGTAGAAGATCGGCTCGTGGTGCATGACCCGGTTGCGGAAGTCGAGCATGCCCATGAAGTCGTGGTGCAGCGCGTTGCGCGGGCCCGCGTAGTGGGGGAACGCGCGGTGCGCCGCGGGAACCCAGATCTGCCGGTCGTGGGTGCGGCTGAGCAGCGAGACCCAGAAGCCGAAGGTCAGCTCGGCGACCACGTCATCGGGAGTGTGCTCCGCTCGGCGTTCGGTCTTGCGGCGAGCGCGGCCGATCTTGAACTTGGCGTTGTCGGCCAGCTGCGCGGCCTTCCACCAGTCGTCCCGGCCGAAGCGCTCCCGCAGGCGGTGGTGCAGGGCGTTGCGCAGCGACACCTCCAGCCAGTGCAGCGGGCCGTAGAAGGCCGCCGAGACCTGCACGTTCCAGTCGTAGAGCCGGACGGCGACGTCGACGTCACCACCGGCCTTCTTGAGGTACCGGTCGAAGCGCGATTCCGACAGCAGCTCCCGCACCCAACCGGGGAGCTCGACGTCGTCCCTGGTCATGGGGTTTTCCTTTCGACCGCTGTGGATCTCGTGCTAGGGTGAACGGCGTAGGCCCCGGGTCCGCCTCTGCTTCGCGCATGCCGCCCGGGGCACTTTGCTGCCTAGAGCTCCGACGAGCGCTTCTCGACGAGCTTCGCGAGTTCGGCCGACAGCTCCTCGTGTTCCTTGGCCCAGGCCAGCACCACGGTGCCGTCGGTCAGCCGCAGCGGGATCTCACCGGTGCCCTTCGGGACCGTCCAGCTACCGCCCAGCACGCGCGCCCCGACGGGCGCTCCCACGTCGCTGACGTCGGCGATCTTCTCGACGGCGACGGCCTCCCTGCCGAGCACCAGTTCGGACGTCGTCAGGCGCACCGCGAGCAGCCGACGCCTGCCGTAGACCCAGATGGCGGCGCAGACGGCGAGCGCGAGGCCGACCAGGATCCACATCGCGACGTGCTGCGGGCCGAGCGTGAGCTGCTCGGCGAGGAGCCCCAGCAGCCCGAAGGCCGGACCCCACAGCACCGGCCACCAGCTGCTGCCGCGTTCGGAGTACAACACCGGATCGCTCATCGCTCACCCGTCAGGAAATCGGAGCTCTGCTGCGCCCACATCAATACGGTTCCGGCGAGGCCGAGCACAAGGAGCAGGACGGGGATTCCGAAACCTGCACCCGAAACGACCATCAGCACCGCGTGCACGGCGGCGAACGCGGTGAGCACGAACCGCGCCCACCCCCGGCGGCGGAACACCAGCGCGCCCAGCGCCAGGTAGATCACCGCCATGACGACCCCGACGGCGGTGTTGACCAGCAGCAACCGGCCTTGGACGGCGGGGTCGAACCAGGCCAGCCCGGTCTCCAGCAGGAGCAGCAGGGCCACGACCCACCACAGGACGACCGCGATGCGCAGCGGTTTCGGCGGCGCCATCAGTACCGGCGGTTCGACGCGTCGAAGTAGGCGTTGGACTTCGCCGTGAAGACCAGCACCACGAAGGCGACCGTGCCGGCCACGCCCAACCCGCCCTGCACGTAGCTCAGCGCGTAGTAGCCGCCGGGCAGCGCCTCGGTCTCGCTGAGCCCGGTGGCCATGCCGCCGGAGGCCAGTGTGCCGATGCTCGACATCGCCCAGAACGCGGCGAAGATCGTCAGCGTGACCCGCGCCCAGTTGCGGCCGGCCCGCAGCTTGAAGCCGAAGGCGATCCACAGGCCGGTCAGGATCAGGTAGAAGATCGTCAGGAAGACGAAGAAGACCATCATCACGCCGTTGACCGCGGAGGTCATCTCCGCGGCGACGTCGTCCGAACCCCCGCCGATCGAGTCCTGCACCCAGCCCTGCAGCACCAGGTAGCTGACCACGTTGAGCACGGTCACCAGCAGTGGGAGCACCACGGCGATCCAGAACGCGGTCTCGACCGTCGCGGGCCGCTGCGGCACGGCCATCTCGTGGACGGGCACCGGCGGCGCGCTGAACGGGTTCTGCGAGTAGGGCTGGTATCCGCCGGGCTGCTGCTGCGGAAAACCGCCGGAGGGAGTCCCCGACTGCGGGTAACCACCCTGCTGCCAAGGATTCTGCGGGAAGTTCACGCACGAACCCTAGAAACCAGCCGATACCCCTGTCCACCGGTTCAGGTCAAGTGCCGCGAAGAGGACGTTCACATCACCACCCCGCTCCGGCGAGCGGAGCAACCGGGTGGGTCAGCGGGGCTGGAGGTACTGGTTCGAGGGCGCCAGGTAGGCGTAGACGATGGTGGCGGCGATCGTCGCGAGCTGGAGGAGGGCGACGAGGGCCGTGGCGATCCCGCCGGCCGCACCTCCGACGACCGTGGGGATGGTCAGCAGGAACCACAGCGCGCCGACGACCGTGATCACGATGCGCGCCCAGTTGCGGCCGTTGCGCATGAAGATCAGGAACATGATCCACAACCCGGCCAGGACCAGGCAGAACACCACCGCGATCGCGATCGTGACCTGGAACAGCGCGCGGGCCTGATCGAGGGTCAGCGCCGGCTGACCGGTCGCTCCCGCTTGGCCGAGGACCATCTGCAGCTCGGCGTCGCTGATCGTGGCGAACGCCAGCGCGAACATCACGAACCCGACGACCGGGCTGGCGATCCCCGCCCAGAACGCGTTGTCGATCGTGCGCGGGCGCTGCGATCCGGGCGAGCGCTCCGGCGGTGGCGGCGGGGCAGCGCCGTACGGGTTGACTGCGTCTGGCGGCGTCACCAGGCCAGCCTAGGAACGGTCCGAGGCCGTGTCCACCGAACCGTCACCACACGTCACGAGGTGGCTGCAGACGGAAGCCGCGGGCCTCGCGGAAGAACCGGTTGGCCTCGGGCCGGTACATGAACACGATCGCCGCGACCTCGACCGCGGCCACCAGCACCGCGAACACCACGTCGACGCCGCTCACGGTCATCCCGGTCAGCTGCTTGATCAGCGCCGGGCCGATCAGCGACACCGTCAGCACGGTGATCACGGCGTTGAACACGCCGAAACCGCCGAACACCGTGAGCGTGATCCGGCCCCAGTTGCGGCCTTCCAGCATCCGCTTGCACAGCAGCAGGTACACCATCAGCGTCAACGCCTTGAACATGAAGGTGAACATGATGCCGCTGTTGGCGGCGGCGTCCAGGTCGGTCTGGGTCAGCTCGGGTTGCAGCCTGCGCAGTTCACCGATCAGCCGTTGCCGGTCGAGGAGCTGGACGAACGCCTGCACCACGCCGACCAGCACGGCGCCGACCCACAGCCACCGCGCGATCTGCAGCGCCTGCGGCGGCTGCGGGGGTTCCGGCGGCGGAACCGGTCGGCCGAAGGCGTCCACCCGCTGCTCCAAGTCGGTCATGCGCGCGCGTCCTGCAACCACTGCGCGGCTTCGGTTGCCCAGTAGGTGAGCACGACGTCCGCTCCCGCGCGGCGGATCGAGGTCAGCGTCTCGAGCACGGTGCGCCGGCGTTCGAGCCAGCCGTTGGCCACCGCGGCCTCGATCATCGCGTACTCGCCGGACACCTGGTAGGCGGCGACCGGGACGTCGGCGACACCGGCGATGTCGCGCAGCACGTCCAGGTAGGACATGGCCGGCTTGACCATCACCACGTCGGCGCCCTCGGCCAGGTCCAGGTCCGCTTCGCGCAGGGCTTCGCGGCCGTTGGCCGGGTCCTGCTGGTAGGTCTTGCGGTCACCCTTGAGCTGGGAGTCGACGGCCTCGCGGAACGGGCCGAAGAACGCCGAGGCGTACTTCGCGGAGTAGGCCATGATCGACACGTCGTCGAAGCCGGTGGCGTCCAGCGAATCCCGGATCACGCCGACCTGACCGTCCATCATGCCGCTGGGCCCGACCATGTGGGCGCCGGACTGCGCCTGCACCACGGCCATCTCGCCGTAGATCTGCAGCGTGCGGTCGTTGTCGACGTCGCCGTCCTCGTCCAGGACGCCGCAGTGGCCGTGATCGGTGAACTCGTCCAGGCACAGGTCGGCCATCAGCACCGTGCTGTCGCCGACCTCGGAGCGCAGGTCGCGCAGCGCGACGTTGAGGATCCCGTCGGGATCGACCGCGCCGGAACCGTCCGCGTCGTGCTCCTCCGGCACGCCGAAGAGCATCAGCCCGCCGACGCCCGCGCCGACCGCCTCGACGGCGGCCTTCTTCAGCGAGTCGCGGGTGTGCTGCACGACCCCGGGCATCGACGTGATCGGCACCGGCTCGGAGGCGCCTTCGCGGACGAACATCGGCAGCACCAGGTGCCGCGGCTCCACGGAGGTCTCGGAAACCAGCCGACGCACCGCCGGGTTGCGGCGGAGTCGACGGGGACGGCTCGTCGGATACATAACTGCGGCTCCCCAAGCTGACTAGGCGGGGTGACTCCCCGAGCGTAACCACTCCGGAAATTCGGACTTCGGAGACCTCACCCGACCGTGATCGTCCCCTCAACCCGGACCTGCTCACGCATGTCGAAGGGGCGAGTCCCACATCCATCCCCGGGACGAGGCCGGCAACGATGGAGGACCTCCTCGCCGGTCGGCCCTTCGTTCGGCAGAACTGCGTGCACAACAGGTAGTCGCTGTTCAAAAGAACGTTTAGCGTTGATCACTAGTTCCTCAAGACATGCGCAAACGTATTCACCAAGCAGCGGTGGCCATCGGACTCGGCCTCCTGCTGTCAAGTGGGACTGCGGTAGCAGACCAGGACAGCACCACATACGTCCTACACACGTACGACGCGAAGGGTCGGCTGGTTTCCTCTCTCGGGGATACCAGTGGGTCGGCTGATGTTGCTTGCAGCAGCAGCGTCGACTACCCGCATTGCTCGCCACCACCACGCGCGGGCAGCGTCCTTTTCAAGGTTCGTGTGATGTGCCGGGGGGCAAGGGGCTCCCCGGACATCCATGTGAACGGTGTTCTCGGCTTCGTCCCAGGAGACCCCACCGGGCCACCACCACCGCCTGGGCCGGTCGACCCCGCGCTCTGTGTCGAGCCAAACCCAACGGGTCCCGGTTCCGGGTGAGGTCACTTACTCCACGCGCAGCAGGACAACCACCTGTGCTGGGCTCCGGCTGGTACACGGGTGGCTACGAAGCGGGCTTCGTGGCCCCAATCCAGGGGCCTGTCGGCAACGGGGGTACGCCGTTGGTGCCGATCACGACGCCATTGCCAGGAGGGGCGCTGATCATGCAGGCCATACCGGTGGATGAGCGGGACATGGCGGTCGATGATCACCACCCTGTTTTCCGGGTGCACTTGTGGTCCCAGCCCGTTCCCAATGTCCACCTCGCACCGGAACGAGCGGGATGGCGCAATGACCGCACGAACTCCGGGACTGCGACGTGCGCGACGCGATCACGTGGGCTCAAGAGCAGTTGCCCGAAGGCGGCCGTTACGCGCTGTACGCGTGCTACCGACGTGAGGACGGCCGTCTGACCGCGATCTGGCTCGCGGGCGAGGAACCGACGCGGAGCGACTTCTGAACGCCTGACAGGACAAGCCGAAACGCCGAAGGGCGCCTCCGTCCATGGACGGAGGCGCCCTTCCGTTCAGCGATCAGCTCCGACGGGCTCGCTTGGCCTTGCGGGGAGGCGGCAGCGCGCCTTCCGCGCGGAGGCGGGCCGCGTGCGCCGCGAGGGCGTCGACCAGCTCCTCGACCCGGGGGGCCTCGGGCTGGACGTCGACCCGCAGGCCGAACTCCTTCGCCGTCTCGGCCGTGTTCGGGCCGATGCAGGCGACGAGCGTGCGGGCGTGCGGCTTGCCCGCGATGCCGACGAGGTTGCGGACCGTGGAGGACGAGGTGAAGCAGACGGCGTCGAAGCCACCGGTCTTGATCATCTCGCGGGTCTCCGCGGGCGGCGGGGCGGCGCGGACGGTGCGGTAGGCCGTCACGTCGTCGACCTCCCAGCCGCGCTCCTGCAGCCCGGCCGACAACGTCTCGGTGGCGATGTCGGCGCGCGGCAGCAGAACCCGGTCAACCGGGTCCAGTATGTCGTCGTGCGGCGGGAACTCCTGCAGCAAGCCCTCGCTCGACTGGTCGCCCGAGGGCAGCAGCTCCGGGATGATGCCGAAGGCGCGCACCTTCTCCGCGGTGGCCTCGCCGACGCAGGCGATCTTCACACCGGAGAACGCGCGGGCGTCCAGGCCGAACTCGGCGAACTTCTCCCACACCGCGCGGACCGCGTTCGCCGAGGTGAACACGACCCACTGGTAGCGGCCGTCGACCAGGCCCTTGACCGCGCGCTCCATCTGAGCGGGGCTGCGCGGCGGCTCCACGGAGATGGTGGGCACCTCGTGCGACACCGCACCGTGCGACCACAACCGCTCACTCATCACGCCGGCCTGCTCCTTGGTGCGCGGCACCAGGATCTTCCAGCCGTACAGGGCTCGCGACTCCCACCAGGACAGCTTGCTGCGCTCGGAGACGATGTCGCCGATCGTCACCACCAGGTGGCCCTGCAGCTCGCCGGCGTCGGCGGCCAGCGAAGCCAGCGTGGTGTCGATGGTGCGCTGCTGCACCGTGGTCCCGGACGCGGTCACCGCGACCGGGGTGGTCGCCGGACGGCCGTGCTCGACCAGCCGCGATGCGGCTTCGGCGAGGTGGCTGCCGGTGGTGTGCAGCACCAGCGCGCCGGGCACACCGGCCAGCGCCGGCCAGTCGGCGTCACCGCGGACGTCGACCTCGGTGTGCACCGCGCCCAGCGCGATGCCGGCGTAGGCCGGAACCGCGCTGCCGCCGGAAACACCGGGGATGACGTCGAACGGAGCCTCGGTCTTGGAGACCTCCTGCGTCTCGCGGACCACCGCGTCGGCGGTGAGCGGGTCACCGGCGACCAGGCGCACCACGTTGCGTCCGGTGTCGGCCTCGTTCACCAGGTCCTTGGCCACGTCGGAAGGGTCGCCGACGGCGGGGCGGACTTCCGCCCCCTCGGCGGCCATCGCGACGATGTCGGCGGGTACGTCCGGGTCGGTCACCAGCAGCGAAGCGCGGGCGATCACATCCCGGCCCCGAACGGTGAGAAGTCCCGCGTCACCGGGACCGGAACCCACGAAAGCGATCCGTCCGGGGGTCTTACGTGCTCGGGTCATCAGGGCACTCCCCATCAACTACTGCCGGGACCGCTGAGCAAAGCGGCCCTGGCTTCGAGCAGCTCATCGGCCAGTTCCAGGCCGAGCTGCTCTGCGGCGGTCGTCTCACCAGTGGCGGAAGCGCGGACCAGAACATCGTCGTCGGTCGCTACCACTCCACGAAGGGACAGGCGCAGCGCCACGCGCCCGTCATCGTCGAGGTCCTCCACCACTTCGGCCAGCGCGCCGACCGGCGCGTGGCAGCCGGCTTCAAGCCGGGCCAGCACAGCGCGTTCGGCGGCAACCGCGGCGCGGCTGGCCTGATCGTCCAAAACGGACTGCAGCAAGTGCTCTGTGTCCACGTCGTCGACGCGGCATTCCACTGCGAGCGCGCCCTGAGCGGGCGCGGGCAGCATCTGCAGTGGATCGAGCGTTTCCGTGATCACCGAAAGCCGGCCCACCCGGGCCAGCCCGGCGCGGGCGAGGACGACGGCGTCCAGCTCGCCGTCTGTCACCTTGCGCATTCGGGTGTCCACATTGCCGCGGATGCCGCGCACCTCCAGCCCCAGGCCGGAGGCCCGGAGCTGGCTGGCGCGGCGCGGCGAACCGGTGCCCACAACGGACCCCGGGGGCAGTTCGCCGAGCGTCAGACCGTCCCGTGCCACCAGCGCGTCCCTCGGGTCCTCCCGGACCGGGACAGCCGCCAGCGACAACCGGGGGTCCGGTTCGGTCGGCAGGTCTTTGCAGGAGTGGATGGCGACGTCGACCTCGTCGTTCACGAGCGCTTCGCGCACCGCGGAGGTGAACACGCCGACGCCGATCTCGGCGATCGGGGCCGTCGACTGGTCACCGGGGGTCTCGACGGGCACCAGCTGGGTCGGGTAGCCGGCCGCCTCCAACTGCTCGGCGACCCACGTGCTCTGCGCCATCGCGAGCGCGCTTCCGCGGGTGCCGATCCGGAGGGTCTTGTTCAACGGTCCTCACCGTCCTGTTCCGCCCGGCCGCGCAGCAGCGCCTGGGCGACCGTGACCCCGCCTGGGAGGTTCTCCTCGGCCTGCGGGGTGCCGATCACCGCAGCGGTCTGCGGGTCGAGCTCGAAGAGCTCACGGAGTGCGTCGGCGTAGCCGGAACCACCCGGCTGCGACGCGAGTTGCTTGACGCGGACGGTCGGCGCGTGCAGGAGCTTGTCCACCACGCGGCGCACCGTGCGGCTGAGCTCCTCGCGCGTCGGCGCGTCGATGTCGGGCAGCCGCGAGTCCAGTCGCAGCAGTTCGCTGTCGACGACCTCGGCGGCGCGCTTGCGCAACGCGGTGACCGTGGGGGTCACCTCGGCCGAGCGCTGCGCGGCCAGGTAGCCGCGCACCTCCTCGGCGACGATCTCGGCGGCCCGGTCGGACTCGTTGCCGCCCTGCTTGGCCGACAGCCGGTGCTGCAGGCTGGCCAGGTCGACGACGGTGACGCCGGGCAGGTCGCCGACCTCGGCGGCGATGTCGCGCGGCAGCCCCAGGTCGCAGCACAGCAGCGGCCGGTCGTCCCGGACCACCAGCGCTGCGGAGACGACCTCTTCGGTCACCACGGCACCGACCGCGCCGGTGCAGGCGACCACCAGGTCCGCTGCGGCGATCGCGTCGGCCAGACCCGAGAGGTCCGCGGTGCCGGCGTCCACGCCGTCGGCGCGCAGCGACTCGGCCAGCCGCTCGCCGTTGGCGGCGGTGCGGTTGGCGATGACGATGCGGCCGATGCCCGCGCGCTTGAGCTGCGCGGCGGTCAGGCCGCCCATCGAGCCGGCACCCACCAGCAGCGCGCTCTTGCCTTCGAGCCCGTCGAGCGCGGCCTCGGCGTCGGCCAGGGCCTCCGAGACCACCGAAGCGCCCTCGTTGTCGATGCCGGTCTCGCTGTGCACGCGCTTGCCGACGCGCAGCGCCTGCTGCGCCAGCTCGTGCAGCGTCTTGCCGACGGTGCCGCGCTCGTCGGCGGTTCCGTACGCCTGGCGCAGCTGGCCGAGGATCTGGGCCTCGCCGACGACCATCGAGTCCAGCCCGGACGACACCGAGAACAGGTGCTCGACGGCGGCGCCGGCGTAGTAGACGTAGAGGTGGTCGGCGAGTTCACCGACCTCGGTGCCGGAGTGGCGCGACAGCACGGCCGTCACGTCGTCCAGGCCGCCGTGGAAGGTCTCGGCCAGCGCGTAGATCTCGACCCGGTTGCAGGTGGAGATCACGAACGCCTCGGCGATGTGCTCGCGCAGCACGAGCTCGTCGAGGATCTTGTTGATGTCCCCGCCACTGATGGCGACCCGCTCCAGGACCCGGACCGGTGCGCTGTGGTGGGAAATCCCGACGGTGAGCAGGTTCACAGCCGTTCCACCATCCTGTTCGCCGAATCGATCTCACCCGGAAGTCCCGCGCCGCCGCCCGGCGGTCCGCCGTCGGACGCCGCGCCGTCGACCGCGTTCGCGGCTTCCTGCTGCCGTCGGGCCACGTGGAAGGAAAGGATCTGCATCTCCACCGCCAGGTCGACCTTGCGCACCTCGACGTGCTCGGGGACCTGCAGCACGATCGGGGCGAAATTCAGGATGCACATGACGCCACCGGCCACCAAGCGGTCGCAGACCTCCTGCGCGCCCTGGGTGGGGGTGGCGATGACGCCGATGGTGACCTCGCGCTCGGAGCACACCTCGACGATGTCGTCGATGTGGCTGACCGGGATGCCGCCGACCGGCACGCCGACCAGGTCGTCGTCGAGGTCGAACAGCGCCGAGACCGGGAACCCGCGGCCCGGGAACCCGCCGTAGTTGGCCAGCGCGTGCCCGAGGTTGCCGATGCCGACCACGGCGACGCTGTGCTTGCGGGTCAAGCCGAGCGTCCGCTCGATCTGTCCGATCAGCACCTCGACCTCGTATCCGACGCCGCGGGTGCCGTAGGAGCCGATGTAGGAGAGGTCCTTGCGCAGCTTCGCGGAGTTGACGCCGGCCGCGGTGGCGAGCTCCTCGCTGGAGACCGTGGTGATGTCCTGCTCGGCGAGCGCGGACAGGGCGCGCAGGTAGACCGCGAGCCGGGCGACAGCCGCTTCCGGGATGGAGCGGGCGCGCTCGCGGGCGGCCGGGACGGCGATGGAGGTGCCGTTGGCGTCGGCCCCGTTCGACGCCCCCGGGGACGCAGCGGTCCGGGCAGTGGTCTGCCCGTCTCCTTCTGGCACGTCCGCTCCTTGGGCCGTCACGCTGGATCTCCCTCGCCTGCTGGTGGTCTGCGCCTCGGGCGGCACCGAAGTGGTGCGAACACCGGGGAACGGTGAGACGCCAACCACCCGATCCGCTGCTCCGCGCCGGACAGTCCGACGGGGAGTTCCGGCGGCACGACCCTTACACCGTAGCCATTTGTGAATGCATGCACAAAGTCGGCGGGGGCGAGCGCACCGGAGGCGCAAACCTTCTCCGCCATCATTGCGGATACCCCCCTGAAGTGCCAAAACGGGTGGTACAGGGCACGTGACCGACGTCGCCGGACTCCGAGACGGGTCAGTTCGCCAGCGCGCGGCGGAAGCGCTCTTCCTCGACCTTCCAGAAACCGTGCTCGACTCCATCGATCAAGATCACCGGGACGCGGTCGCCGTACTCGGCGCGCAGCTCCGAGTCGGTGTCGACATCGCTGACCGACCACGCGACGCCCAGCTCATCGCAGATCCGGCGCACGTCGGCGATCGCGTCGACGCAGGAGTGGCAGCCCTCGCGGGACATGACGGTCACCTCGTGCACGTCGCCTCCTCGGCGAGTCGTTCGAAAAATTTCAGCGCTTCCAACGTACTCAGCCCGCGACGCCGCGGAGACCGGGCTCACCGGCACGACCGAGCAGCTCACGTGCGCAAAATCACCCGGCGTGATCATGGTCATTCCGCCCGAACAACACGGAGCGCGACCAGACCGTCACCGCAAAGATCTACCTACTTCCGAGTAACAACACGTATGCTGCTGCTCCAACGCTCACCCCGGTGGGCGTTAGCCAGTCGAGTGAAGGCCCGATCGAGCGGTACCGGCGCGACCCGTCGTAGCCGATCGGTCCCCGGATCAGGTGCCCGTCACGGGTACGACGACATGGTTGCCGGCCCGATGCGGTCCCAGAACCACCAGCGCCGGTGAAGCCAACGAAGGCAGGAGGTCGCCGGAGATGAGCAGCCCCAAGACGCTCACACCCCCCGCCCCCGACACCGCAGACCTCACTCAACACGTCTCGCCGCGGCCGCTGAGTTCAACGCGCACGAACGTCTCCGTGCCGGACAGCTGGCCGACCGAGAAGTTCACCCCGGACACCTGGGCCTACGTCAGCGCGGCGCAGCAAGGCGACAACGACGCCTTCGGCAGGCTCTACGACGAGTACTCCCAGACCGTCTACCGGTACGTGCTGTTCAGGGTCAGCGATCACAGCCTGGCCGAGGACATCACCAGCGAGACGTTCCTGCGGGCGCTGCGTCGCATCGCCTCGATCAGCTACCAGGGCCGCGACGTGGCCGCCTGGTTCATCACCATCGCGAAGAACCTCATACTCGATCACATCAAGTCGAGCCGGAATCGCCTGGAGATCCCGACCTCCGAGGTCACCGACCACCTGCCCGCCAAGGGCTCGCACGTCGGGCCCGAGCACCAGGTGCTGCTCGACGCCACCAACGACGAGCTGCTGCAGTGCATCCGGCAGCTCAACCCCGACCAGCGGGAATGCATCCGGCTGCGGTTCCTCAAGGACATGTCGGTGACCGAGACGGCCATCGCCATGCAACGCAACGAGGGCGCTGTCAAGGCCCTGCAGCACCGCGCGGTCCGCAGACTGGCGCAACTCCTGCCCGACGATCTCCGATAGTGCTTGCCGATCCCGGCGGAGGTGCGCAATCGTGGCGCGGACGAGGTCTTAAGCTATGAGGCAGCCGCCCCGGACCGGGGCCGGTTGGCGATCACGGACTTCGCACACCACCACTCCGGAGGACCCTGGGAGGCGCGGCGGTGCCGACACGGCAGGGCTCGGCCGATGACGCGGACCACAACGGCATGCGCACGTCCAGCACAGAGCAGATCGACAGCGCGAAAGTAGCGGGTCGCGCCTCAGCCGAGGCGGCGGTTGCAGCCGCCCCGGTTCAGGACGGCACGCTCACGACACCGCCGGACCTGACCGCGGCGGCGTTCTTCGACGTCGACAACACGATGATGATGGGCGCCTCGCTGTTCCACTTCGCGCGAGGCCTGGCCGCCCGGAAGTTCTTCAACCCGGGTGACCTGGCCGGGTTCGCCTGGCAGCAGCTGAAGTTCCGGATCGGTGGCCGGGAGAACCCGCAGGACATCCAGGCCAGCCGCGAGCAGGCGCTGTCGTTCGTCGCCGGGCGCAGCGTCGAGGAGCTGGTCAACCTCAGCGAGGAGATCTACGACGAGCTGATGGCCGATCGGATCTGGGCGGGCACCCGCGCGCTCGCGCAGATGCACCTCGACGCCGGGCAGCGGGTGTGGCTGGTCACCGCCACGCCCGTCGAGCTGGCCTCGATCATCGCCCGCCGGCTCGGCCTGACCGGCGCGCTGGGCACGGTCTCCGAGAGCGAGAACGGCATCTACACCGGACGCCTCGTCGGCGAGATGTTGCACGGCCGCGCCAAGGCCCACGCCGTGCGCGCGATCGCCGCCAGCGAGGGCCTGGACCTTCGCCGCTGCACCGCCTACTCCGACTCGGCCAACGACATCCCGATGCTGTCCGTCGTGGGCACCGCCGTGGCGGTCAACCCGGACCAGCGGCTGCGCGAGATCGCCCGAGCCCGGGACTGGGAGGTCCGCGACTTCCGCACCGGGCGCAAGGCCGTCCGCATCGGCCTCAACTCCATGCTCGGCGCGGGCGCCGCAGCGGGCGCGGTCGCAGCAGGCCTCGCCTACCGCCGCAGAGACCGCTCCTGACCAGCGCCGCAGGCGTCAGGCAAGCGGCGAAGCCGCTTTCTCAGTACCCCACCTGAGCAACTCGCACCGCCGGGGGTTCTCAGACGTCCTCCGGTGAGGACAGCCGCAACGCCGCGTATTCGACATGCTCAAGTCGCGGATCCCGCAGCCAGAGGACGTCTGAGGTTCACCCGCACCGCCCAGCAAACCGACGACCCTCAACCGGAAATGTCGACCATCCAGTTGATGCCGTGCCTGTCGGTGCACATCCCGAACTCATCGCCCCACATCTGCTTCTCCAGCGGGACGTGGACCTGACCGCCTTCGGCCAGCTTGACGAAGTAGCCGCGCAGCGCGTCGGCGTCGGCCGCCTCGCCGCTGATGCTGATCGAGAAGTTGCTGCCGGGTTGGGTGGCCATGTCCGGCGGGGCGTCGGCCGCCATCAGCGTGAAACCGAGCTGCGTGATCAGGTTGCCGTGCATGATCTTGTCCGCGGACGGCCCGTCGGCCTGGCCGAACTGGCCGTAGGTGTTCAGCGTCAGTTCGCCGCCGAGCACCGACTGGTAGAACTCCAACGCCTGCCTGGCGTCGCCGTTGAACTGCAGGTACGGGTTGAGCTTCGCCGCCACCGTCGATCGCCTCCAGCACTAGGGGTGCGGGGTGGGACCGGCGCGGCGGCATCCCCGACCGCCGCGCCGGTCCGCTACATCCTCGTCACGCGGCGGCGCCCCACGCACGCCCGGCGGCCCCGGATCATCAGTCCGGGTGGACATCAGCCGAGGAAGACGTTGGTGCGCTGCGACAACAGCCGGTAGAGCGTCTGCTGGATGATCTCCCTGACCTGGTCGGACAGGCTGAACACCAGCATCGGGTCGTCCGCCGCGCCCTCCGGGTACCCGGAGGTCTCGATCGGTTCACCGAACTCGATGTACCACTTCGAGGGCAGCGGCACCGCGCCCAGCGGACCGAAGTGCGGGAACAGCGGCGTCACCGGGAAGTAGGGCAGGCCCAGCAGCCGGGCGATCGGCTTCAGGTCCGCCAGCTTCGGGTAGATCTCCTCGGCGCCCACGATCGCGCAGGGGATGATCGGAGCGCCGGTGCGCAGCGCGGCCGAGACGAAACCGCCGCGACCGAAGCGCTGCAGCTTGTAGCGGTCCTTGAACGGTTTGCCGATGCCCTTGAAGCCCTCCGGCCACACGCCGACGATCTCGCCGCCGGTCAGCAGCCGCTCGGCATCGGGGTTGCACGCCAGCGTGTGCCCGGCCTTGCGGGCCACCGCGCCCAGCATCGGCATCCGGAACACCAGGTCCGCGCCCAGCATCCGCAGGTGCCGCTCGGCCGGGTGGTGGTCGTGCAGCGCGACGGTGGTCATCAGCGCGTCCCACGGCAAGGTGCCCGAGTGGTTGGCGACGACCAGCGCTCCGTCATCGGGAACGTTGTGCGCGCCGATGGTCTCCACCCGGAACCACTTCTCGTAGAACGGGCGGATCAGCCGCAGGAAGACCTCGTCGGTGAGCTCCTCGTCGAAGCCGAACTCGTCGACCCGGTAGTCGCCGAGCAGCCGGCGCCGGGCGAAGGCGAGCACGTCGATGACGGCCTCCTCCCAGCCCGGCTCGCCCGGGGAGGGGGGAATCCGGTCACCGTTCTCCGGTCGCAACGGGATCACCTGCGCATCGGCCATCGCGCCTCCGTCTCGCCTTCCGCTCACCGCAGTCTCGACAGCAGTTCTCCGGCGCGCCGCTCCAACGCCATGATGTTCTCCGGTTCCACGACCGGGCGCAGGCCGCGGCCGCGCACGAAGTCGTCGAACGCCTGCTGGGTGGTCCAGCGCGGGGTGAACCCGAAGGTCTCACGGAGCCGCGTGGTGTCCAGCACCCGGCCGAAGTTGAGGAAGCGCAGCTGCTCCGGCGAGAAGTCCACCAGCCGGGCGCTGCGGAACAGCTGGGTCACGGCGGGCACCGACGGGCTCGGCAGCGGCAGCGCCACCCGGCCCGCCCGGCGGATCGCCTGCGAGAGCATCAGCACCCCGTCACCGGCCACGTTGTAGACGCCGGTCTTGTCGCCCAGCGTCGCGCGCTCCAGCACGGCCAGCGCGTCCTCGGAGTGCAGCAGCTGGAAGCGCGCGTCGAAACCGAGGACGGTGGGCACCACCGGCAGCATGAAGTAGCGGGCCAGCATCGCGTCGATGCGCGGGCCGATCAGGTTCGAGAACCGCAGCGTCGTGACGTCCACGTCGGGCCGACGGCGGCCGAAGCCGCGCACGTAGCCCTCGATCTCCACGGCGTCCTTGGCGTAACCGGACGACGGCAGGTCCTTCGGCTCGATGTCCTCGGTGAACACCGCGGGATCGCGCGAGCTGGACCCGTAGACGGCGCAGGTGGAGCGCACCACGACCTTGCGGACCCGCGGCGACTGCTGGCAGGCCGCCAGCAGCTGCATGGAGCCGATGACGTTCATGTCCTTGAGCGTCGCCCGGCCGCCGGGACCCGTGTGGGTGTTGATCGCCGCGTGCACCACGGTGTCGACGCCGGCGTTGTTGATCACCTTGCTGATCAGCGGGTTGCGGATGTCGGCGCGCACGAACTCGGTGCGCCCCATCCGCCGCATCAGGTCGCGGCCGGGCTGGACCGTGTCCACGCCCAGCACCCGATCGATCGCCGGATCGGCCGCCAGCCGCGCCGCCAGGTGACCGCCCAGGAAGCGGCTCACACCCGTCACCAGCACGACGTTCGGCCCCATGTTCACCCCGCGCAGTCGAAGGAGTGCCGCCCGAGATCGATGCTACAGGCGGACCCGCCTCCGACCAGCCAGCCCGGCGTTACCGGGCGGGGTCGAAAAAGCAAAACCGCCGTCGACTCCGAGGGTCGACGGCGGATTTGGTCAGATCACTTGCCCAACTTGCGACGCTGGACGCGCGTCTTGCGAAGCAGCTTGCGGTGCTTCTTCTTGGACATACGCTTGCGGCGCTTCTTGATGACCGAGCCCATGCGGACTCCTTCACTCTTGACGGCGGTTCGAACGTCTTCCGTGCCGGAGCAGCTGCCAGGAGCGCATCAGGCACGACCAACCCAAAACTTTACCTGCCCTGGTCTCGGCCCTGCCGCCGTGGTCCGGCAAGCGCGGTTCGATCACCCCCGGGCGCACCTGGGGGTGATCTCCACGAGCGGCTCAACCCGCGTCGTAGTAGGCGTGTTCGAGGTAGGCGTGGACGTCCTTCTCGGCCACGCGGAACGAGCGGCCCACCCTGGCAGCGGGCAGCTCACCCGCGTGCACCAGCCGGTAGACCGTCATCTTCGACACCCGCATCAGCTTGGCCACCTCGGCGACGGTGAGGAACCGCACCTGGCCCATGCTCGGAGGTGCCTGGCGACCGGGTTCGGAGTTCGCAGACATGCTTCACCGTGCCCTCCACACGTGTCGCCCCCGGCGGCTTCCCCGTCCGCCGGAAACCTCACGCACGTGCTCCATCGAGACTAACGGGACACAGAGCAATTGTTGAGTTGACTTTTGGCCCGTTGGTTGCCGGTCGCCCTGCTCGGCGGTGCACGTGGCGGAACCTGAGCGCCTTCGTGGGCTCCGCGCGCCGCTCCTTGAGCATGTGAACGCGCGGCGTCACGGCGTACTCGCCACGAAGGCGCTGAAGAACCCGCGGCGGTGCAAGCTGCTCGGGTGGGGTGAAGACCTTCGGTGCTTGCCTGACGTGCCTCGGCGTTGCTCCCGTGGGGTGCTGAGGAACCGGCTTCGCCGGTTGCCTGACGGTGGTTGGTCGGGCTGTCAGTCGTCCTCTTCGTGGGCTTTGCCGAGTTCGACCGAGCGGTCTCGTGCTGCCTCGATGGCGTCGATGAGGGCTGCTCGGACTCCGTGCTTCTCCAGCTCGCGGATGCCGGCGATGGTGGTGCCCGCCGGGGAGGTGACCGCCTCGCGGAGCATGACGGGGTGCCCACCGCCCTCGCGGAGCATGGCCGCCGCGCCGACCGCGGACTGGACGATGAGGTCGGCGGCCGTGGCGCGCGGGATGCCCAGCAGGATCCCGGCGTCGATCATGGCCTCGACCAGGTAGAAGAAGTACGCGGGACCCGAACCCGACAGCGCGGTGACCGCGTCCTGCTGGCTCTCCGGAACCCTCGCGACCTTGCCGACGCTGCCCAGCAGCTCCTCGACCAGGTCCAGGTCGCGGCCCGAGGCGTGCGCGCCACCGGAGATGGCGGCCATGGCCTCGCCGACCAGCATCGGGGTGTTCGGCATGACCCGGACGACCGCCGTGCCCTCCGGCAGCCGGCGCTCGAACAGCTTCGTCGGCAGGCCCGCGCACAGCGACACGACCAGCTTGCCGGCAGGGATCTTCGGCGCCATCTCGTCCAGCAGCGGCTCGATGTCCTGCGGCTTGACCGCCACCACGATCACGTCCGCGCGCTCCACCGCCGCGGGCACGTCCACGTGCGAGATGCCGTAGGTCTTGGTCAGCTCCTCGGCACGGGTCGGGAAGCGCTCGGTGAACAGCAGATCGGACGGGGCTCGTCCGGCTTTGATCAGGCCCGAGAGCAGGGCTTCTCCGATCTTTCCGGCTCCGAGCACGGCGATGGTCGTCATGAGGCTCAGGGTGCCAGACCACGCTGCGTGTCGACCCCTCCCGTTGACCCGCACCGGCGGCTACTGTGTTTCGCACCACACATCGAAGGTCTTTCACCCCGCCGCCACCACGCGATCCCCACAGCGAAGGAGCTTCGACCATGTTGAGCACGATGAACGACGGCCCCCTCTCGATCGCCCGGATCATGCGGCAGGGCACCGGTCCGCACGGTGCCACCGCCGAAGTCGTGACCTGGACCGGAGCCGAGCCCCGGCGCAGCCGGTACGCCGAGGTCGGCCGGGAAGCCGCGCGGCTGGCGCACGCGCTGCGCGGGCTCGGCGTCACGGGTGACCAGCGCGTCGGCACGTTCATGTGGAACAACGCCGAGCACCTGACCGCCTACCTCGCGGTGCCGTCCATGGGGGCGGTGCTGCACACCCTCAACATCCGGCTGTTCCCGGAGCAGCTGGTCTACGTCGCCAACCACGCCGAGGACCACGTGGTGCTGGTCGACCACACCCTGCTGCCGCTGTTCGCCAAGCTGCTGCCCGAGATGAAGACCGTCCGGCACGCGGTCGTGGTCGGCGGTGACGCGAGCGCCCTGGAGGCACCTCCGGGCGTCGAGGTGCACGGCTACGCGGACCTGCTGGCCGGGCGGCCGGAGGAGTTCGACTGGCCCGAGCTGGACGAGCGCTCCGCCGCGGCGATGTGCTACACGTCCGGGACCACCGCCAACCCCAAGGGCGTCGTCTACTCGCACCGCTCGATCTACCTGCACTCGATGCAGGTGTGCATGACCGACGGCATGGCCCTAGAGCAGGGCGACCGGGGGCTCGCGGTGGTGCCGATGTTCCACGCGATGTCGTGGGGCCTGCCCTACGCGGCGTTCATGGTCGGCGCCTCGATGATCATGCCGGACCGGTTCCTGCAGCCCGAACCGCTGGTGGCGATGATGGCCGCCGAGCGCCCGACGATGGCCGCGGCGGTGCCGACGATCTGGCAGGGCGTGCTCGCGGAGCTGGAGGAGGAACCCCGCGACATCTCCTCGCTGCGCGAGGTCGTGATCGGCGGTTCGGCGTGCCCGCCGGCGATGATGCGGACCTTCCAGGAGGACTACGGCATCACGGTCGTGCACGCCTGGGGCATGACCGAGACCTCGCCGCTGGGCAGCCTCGCCCGGCCGCCCGCCGGAGTCACCGGCGAGGACGAGTGGGCCTACCGCGTGAGCCAGGGACGGCTGCCCGCCTCGGTGGAGGCGCGGCTGGTCGACGACGACGGCCGGATCCTGCAATGGGACGGCCAGAGCGTCGGTGAGCTGGAGGTTCGCGGCCCGTGGGTCGCCGAGGCCTACTACGGCGACGACGATCCGGAGAAGTTCCACGACGGCTGGCTGCGCACCGGCGACGTCGGCTACCTGACGCCCGAGGGCTTCCTGCACCTGACCGACCGGGCCAAGGACGTCATCAAGTCCGGCGGCGAGTGGATCTCCTCGGTGGAGCTGGAGAACCAGGTGATGGCCCACCCCGCGGTGGCCGAGGCGATGGTCATCGGCGTCCCGGACGAGAAGTGGTCGGAACGCCCGCTGGTGGCGGTGGTGCTGCGCGAGGGCGAGACCGCCGACGCGGCGGAGCTCCGCGAGTTCCTGTCCGGTTCGGTCGCGCGCTGGCAGCTGCCGGAGTACTGGACGTTCATCACCGAGGCGCCGAAGACCAGCGTCGGCAAGTTCGACAAGAAGCGCCTCCGCAAGCAGCACTCCGAAGGCGATCTCGAGATCATCCACCTCACCTGATCGAGGCGGCGGGGGCGGGGACGAACCGCGGACGTCCCCGCCCCCGCTCCCGCGTCAGGAGGGGGACAGGGCGAGCTGGCGGGCCTGGCAGATGAGGCGACCCACCGAGTCGATGACCTGGACGTCCTCGTCGAACCACTGGCCGTGCACGGCCCGGCAGTCGACCAGCATGCGCAGCCACCCGTTGGCGGGGTGAGCGCGCAGGTAGGCGGTCAGCTGCACCGTCGGCGCCCAGCCGAAGCGGCCCATGTTCAGCGTGACCGGAACCGTGAGGTCCCCCGCGACCAGGCCGAACAGCAGGTCGGGCTGACCCTCGCGCGGCCTGACCCACATCCGGTAGCGGGGCTCGCCGGTGCCGCCGTTGAGGAACTCGGCCGTGTTCGGGTCCAGCCGCAGGTCGCAGACCTCCGCGAGGTGGAAGAACCTCGTGGACTGGCTGAGGTCGATGGCGTCCGGCGGCGGGTTGACCGGCATGGACGGCAGGTCCGACCACTCCGGCTCGGCCGCGGGCATCCGTCCCGCGGTGACCGTCGCGTCGACGCACACCTGGCCGCGCTGCTCCAGCGCCGCGCGCACCACCGTGACGGTCTTGCCGGTCTTGAGCGCCTGCAACCGGATCATCACCGGCCCGACGCGCGGTGGACGCAGGTACTGCGCGCTGATCGACAGCGGTTCGAGCCCGCTGCCGTCGCTGACGGCTCTGGTGAGCAGTGCCAGCAAGTACCCGCCGTGCGGGTTGTCACCGACAGCCCAGTCCGGGTGGAGGTTCGCGACGTAACTGCCGTCGCCGAGCGAACGCACCGAAGTGGCCGCGGAGAACGGATCATGGACCTCGGTCACGTGCGATCCACCGGTCGAACGCCCACTACGCGCAACGAGTTCATGGTCGAAGATTCTAATGACCTTCGCCGAAGTTGATCATCAGGTATCGGTTAGCGGCCCTAAGCTCCCAGCGGCTCCAGGTGGAGACGGGCGAACAGCAGCGCTTCGGCGAGGATTTCCGCTCGTTGCTGGGGATTCCGCGCCTTGCGGGTGTTGACCTCCAGCACCACCGAACCGTCGTAGCCGTCGGCCGCCAGCGCCTCGCAGACCTCCGCGCACGGCTGGCTCCCCTGGCCGGGGAGCAGGTGCTCGTCGCGGGAGGCACCGGTGCCGTCGGCGAGGTGCACGTGCGCGAGGCCGTCGCGCATCCGCTTGAGCAGCTCGATGGCGTCCACGTGCGCCGCGGCGGCGTGCGAGAGGTCCAGCGTGTAGTTGCGGAAGCCCACGTCGGTGGGGTCAGGGGAGGGCTTGAACGCCGAGAGCCCGCTGTTGCTCCGGCCGCTGCGGAGCCGGTTCAGCGTGTTCGGCGGGCGCAGCGGGAACATGTTCTCCACCGCGATCTTGAGGCCGCTGGTCTCCTCCAGCTCCTCGACCAGCTCCGGGAACGCGTCGGCGTAGCGGCGCTGCCAGCGGAACGGCGGGTGCACCACGACCGTCGAAGCGCCCAGCTCGCCGGCCACCACCACGGCCTTGCGCAGGCGCTCCTCGGGTTCCGGCGACCAGACCCGCTGGGTGATCAGCAGGCAGGGCGCGTGCACCGCGAGCACCGGCACGCCGTGCTGCTGCGACAACCGGCTCAGCGCGTCGACGTCCTGGCTGACCGCGTCGGCCCAGACCATCACCTCGACCCCGTCGAAGCCGAGATCGGCGGACATCTCGAAGGCCGCGCGAGCAGGCTGCGGCCACACCGAAGCGCTGGACAGACCCACCGGAATCCGCCCGGGGGTGTCCTGGCGCTCAGGCCGCGATGGTTGTCCCGTCATCTCGAACCAAGCATGACCCACGGCCCTGGTGAGGTTGCGCGGCGGTGGGTCGTCCGGCCTCGCACCGCCCGGCGTTCACCTGTCCGAGCCAACACCGACAACCTCTCACTGATTGATCAACAGCAATGCGGCCGGCGACACCGTGCAGAACAGGCCCACCAGCACCGACAGCAGGATGGTCTGCAGATCGTTGGTGCGGAAGAACTTCCACGCAACGAGCACCAAAAGGCCGGTGAACACCAGTGCCGCGCCGAACGCGGCGATGGTCGCGTTGATCCACAACCAGCGGAATCCCACCCACACGGCACCGCCGCCGACCAGGCCGAGGACGCCCTGCAGCGCGAGCGTGCCCCACTCCTTGCCCGCCGACGGCGGGCGGTCGGCCTCGTCCGGGTCGTAGTCGTCGTTGAGCCCGGCGGGGGCGGAGCTGTCGTAGTCCTCGTCGTAGGCCTGGTCGTACGGCTCGTCGTGGGGCTGCTCGTAGGCGCCGGAGTAGCTCTGCTCGGAGTCGTCGAAGGACTCGTAGTCGTACGGATCAGCGTTGGGCTCGGCCTGCGCCGGGTACGCCTGATCGGCACCGCCGTCTATGCGCGGCAGCTGCTCGGTGAAGTTCTCCGGCAGCTGCGGCGGACCGGCGGGCGCCATCGGCCGCCCCGACCGGGCGGGCGGTGTCGGCAGCGCCGGCTGCCGGATGGTCGCCTCGGCGTCACCGCTCGGCGCGGACGGCGCCGGCGGGTTCGAGGCGGCGCTGCCCGTGCTGCCGAAGCGCTGCGCCCAGTACCCGGCGCTGCCGGGCTTGGGGCCGGACTCGGCAGGCGGTTCGGCCGCGGGACGCGCGGGCGACGCGCTGGGCGGCGACACCGGCCCGGCGGCCTGCGGCGGCTTCGCCGGGGGCTGCGCGGCCGGAGGTTGCGGAGCCGGAGGCTGAGCGGCCGGAGCTTGAGCCGCCGGTGGTGCCGCAGGCGGCTGGGCCGCCGGGGGCTGAGCGGGCGGCTGGCTCGCCGGAGTCGCCTGCGGCGGGGTGGCCGCCGGTCCGCCCTGCCTGCGGCTGGGCGGCGGCTCCTCGTCCGGCTTGACCGGGCGCATCTTGCCGCTGTCGGACAGCACCCGGTTGATGATCTCCTGGGGCGCCGTCTCGGTCGGGTCCTCGGCCTTCCTGCGCCGGCGCCGGGAGCCCTTCTCCGAGCTGCCGCCGTACTCGGCGAGCAGCTCTGCAACGGTGCGCTGGGTGGGCTGGTCCGCCCCGCTGTCCCGACTCATCGTTCCCACCGTGCCCCGTGCCGCGTTCGCAGTCCAGTTCCGTCCACCGGTGCCTCGGTTTCATTCCGTGTCGGGCCGGACGCATTCTCTTGCGCCGGCACGAGCCCGTCCGTGCCCCCCGCACGCACCGGAACGCCGCTCTTGAACGCAGTGTGACTATCTCCGTTGGTGTGGTCCAGCCGCCGAAGGATGACTCCCTCGCGCAACGCCCACGGGCAGATCTCGAGTTCGGTGACCCCCAAGGCCTTCATCGCGGCCTCCGCGACCAGCGCACCGCCGACGAGCTGGTGCGACCGCGCGGCGCTCACACCGTCGAGCGCGGCCAGGTCGCTGGCGGACATGCGTGTGATGAACGCCAAGAGCTGCCGCAGCCCCGTGTCGGTCAGCGTGCGCGACGCGCGCTGCCCCGCCGAGGACGGCGCCGCACCGGTCAGCCGGGCCAGCGAGCGGAACGTCTTCGACGACGCCACCACCCGGTCCGGACGGGCCAGCTTGCGGAACTTCTTGGCGGTGGGCGCCAGCTGACCCTCCAGCCAGTCCCGCGCCTTCTTGATCTCGTCCTGCTTCGGCGGGTCCTTGAGCATCGTGCGGCTCATCCGGCCCGCGCCCAGCGGCAGCGAGACCGCCAGGTCCGGCTGCTCGTCGATGCCCAGCGCCATCTCCAGCGAACCGCCACCGATGTCGAGCAGCAGCAGGTTGCCCGCCGACCAGCCGTACCAGCGGCGGGCCGCGAGGAAGGTGTAGCGGGCCTCGTCCTCGCCCGGCAGCACCTCCAGTTCGACCCCGGTCTCGGCGCGCAGCCGGTCCAGGACCTCCACCGCGTTGTCCGCGTCGCGGATCGCCGAGGTCGCGAAGGCCATCAGCTCGTCGCAACCGGCCACCACGGCCGCATCCCGGGCTTCGGCGATCGTCCGGATCAGTTCGTCGGCGTCGTCGTCGGAGAGCCGTCCGTCGTGCGCACCGATCCGCTCGGCGAGCCGCAGGACGGTCTTCTCCGATGTCATCGGGGTCGGATGCGCACCGCGGTGCGCGTCCACCACGAGCAGGTGGACGGTGTTGGATCCGACGTCGAGGACCCCTAGGCGCATGACCGACAAATTACCGGCTGCGCATGCGCCGGGGCGGCAGGTGGGCGGGAAACTGCGTTCCGGAACACTCCCGCCACGCCCGCCACCAGGTCAGCAGCCCCTCGGGAATGCGACCGGTCACACCCGGCCGGCTCAGGCCTCGAACTTGTAGCCAAGACCACGCACCGTGATCAGGTAGCGCGGGTCCGCGGGGTCCGGTTCGACCTTCGACCGAAGCCGCTTGACGTGCACGTCGAGGGTCTTGGTGTCGCCGACGTAGTCCGCGCCCCACACCCGGTCGATGAGCTGACCGCGGGTGAGCACCCGGCCGACGTTGCGCAGCAGGTACTCCAGGAGGTCGAACTCCTTGAGCGGCAGGCTCACGTCCTCGCCCTCGACGGTGACCACGTGCCGCTCGACGTCCAGCCGGACCGGGCCCGCGGCCAGCACCTGCGGTTGCAGCTCCTCGGCCTCACCGCGGCGGCGCAGCACGGCGCGCACGCGGGCGATCAGCTCGCGCGCCGAGTAGGGCTTGGTGACGTAGTCGTCGGCTCCCAGCTCCAGACCCACGACCTTGTCGATCTCGCTGTCGCGCGCGGTCACCATGATCACCGGGACCGCGGAGCGCTGCCGCAGCTGCTTGCACACGTCGGTGCCGCTCATCCCGGGCAGCATCAGGTCCAGCAGCACTATGTCCGCACCGTTGCGGTCGAACTCGTCCAGGGCATCGGTGCCGTTGGTCGCGACGGCGGCCGTGAAGCCCTCCTTGCGGAGCAGGAAGGCAAGTGGGTCGGCGAAGGACTCCTCGTCCTCCACGATCAACACTCTGGTCACCGGACTCCTCCCGTTTCGACGGTTGTCACGCCGTCCGCACTTTCGGTGATCGACCGCGCGGCTGGTGCCGCCCGATCCGGTTCGGTGGTCGCCTCGTCGGCGTGGTCGACCTCGCCCGTGCCGTGCCTGGGCACCCGGATGGTGAAGGTGGAGCCCGTCCCCGGCCTGCTCCACAGCTTCACCTCGCCTCCGTGGTTCGCGGCGACGTGCTTGACGATGGCCAGCCCCAAACCTGTACCGCCGGTGGCCCGCGAGCGAGCGGGATCCACTCGGAAGAACCGCTCGAACACCCTTTCGTGGTGCTCGGGTTCGATCCCGATACCGCGGTCGGTGACCGCGATCTCGACGAAGTCCTCGGACAGCCGGCGCGAGATCGACACCGGGCTCCCGTGGGACGAGTAGCTGACCGCGTTGGTGATCAGGTTGGTCAGCGCGGTGACCAGCAGCGCCCGGTCGCCTTCCAGGAGGTACCCGGACGGCCCGTCCACCGCGATCTCGATGCCCGCGGACTCGGCGGCCAGCCGGGACCGGCTCAGCGCCTCCTCGACGACCTCGTCCACCTCGACCGAGCTGAGCTCCGGCAGCCGCTCCGCGCCCTGCAGGCGGGACAGCGCGATCAGCTCGGAGACGAGCGTCCCGAGACGGGTCGACTCGTGCAGGATCTTGGTGGAGAAGCGCCGTACCTCCTCCGGGTCCTCGGCGGTGTCCAGCAGCGCCTCGGCCAGCAGCGCCAGCGCGCCCACCGGGGTCTTGAGCTCGTGGCTGACGTTGGCCACGAAGTCCCGCCGGGTCGCCTCCAGGCGCACCGAGTCGGACTGGTCCGCAGCGTCGACGACGGTGAAGCCGTCGCCGAGCGGGCGGACGTCGCCGATCACGGCGGCCGGACCACGTCCGGCCAGCGAGGTGCGCCCGTCCAGCGGGCAGAGGTCGACGGTCACCGTCTCCCCGGTCTTGCGCGCCTGCTCGGCGGCCTTCTGCGCCCGGGGATCGGCTCGGTAGTCGTGGATCACGCCCAGCTCGGCAGCGCGCGGGTTGTGCAGCACCACGTCGCCGAAGCGGTTGAGCAGCACCACGCCGCTGGTGCTGGTGTGCACCTGGCGCTGGAGGAGCTCTGCGACGGTGGGGCCCTGCGGCTGGGACTTGCGGTAGGGCCGGGGTCCTCCGGCTGCCAAGAATCCGCCGACCGCGCCCAGCAGGAGCGCGGCGATGATCAGGGCGGTGTAGCCCAAAGCGGTCACATCTGCATCGTAAGCAAGCGCGGGTGGGGAAAGGCCAGTCCACAAGGGCGTTCAGTGACGCCCGTGACACGAATCGGGCCGTTCTTCACCTCTGGTTCATCCCCTGCTCGGAGCGGGTTCAGCTACCGACCGAGCCTCGGTAGCGCTCCGTTCCCCGAGTGGGCGATTTCTCGCCACTCCTCACCCACATGAGTGACGCATGGAGGGCACCTCGGTGTCGTGCCGGACGCCCTCCACGCGGTCCGCGGCTCAGCGGCCCTGGTTCGCCACGGCGGCGGCGGCCTTCGCCGCGGCCTCCGGGTCCAGGTAGGTGCCGCCCGGGTTGGTGGGCTCGAAGTTCTCGTCCAGGTCGTAGCGCAGCGGGATCCCGGTGGGGATGTTCAGCCCCGCGATGCTCTCGTCGGAGATCCCGTCCAGGTGCTTGACCAGCGCGCGCAGCGAGTTGCCGTGCGCGGCGACCAGCACGGTCTTACCGGCCTCGAGGTCCGGGACGATCGCCGACTCCCAGTACGGCAGCAGCCGGGCCACGACGTCCTTGAGGCACTCCGTGCGCGGCATGTCGGCGCCGAGGTCGGCGTAGCGCGGGTCGGAGTCCTGGCTGAACTCGTCGCCGAGCTCGATCTCCGGCGGCGGGGTGTCGTAGGAGCGGCGCCAGAGCATGAACTGCTCCTCGCCGTAGGTGTCGAGCGTCTGCTTCTTGTTCTTGCCCTGCAGAGCGCCGTAGTGGCGCTCGTTGAGCCGCCAGTCGCGCTTGACCGGGATCCAGTGGCGGTCGGCGCCGTCGAGGGCGATGTTCGCGGTGGAGATCGCGCGCCGCAGCAGCGAGGTGTGCAGCACGTCCGGCAGCACGCCCGCCTCGCGCAGCAGCTCGCCGCCGCGCTTGGCCTCGGCCTGGCCCTTGTCCGACAGCGGGACGTCCACCCAGCCCGTGAACAGGTTCTCGGCGTTCCACGTGCTCTCACCGTGCCGCAGCAGCACCAAAGTCGAAGTCATGACCCCAGGCTATCCGCACCCCTGGGCAGCGCAGCGAGGTTGTGAGCTTCACCCGAGAGTTACTCGATCACCGTACGACTGTGACACGACCGTGTCCGTCGTCACTTTCCGTGGAAGATATGGCCCTCTCCAGGGCTCCTGCTTTAGTTTTCTTGCCGAACATCACACGAATGGAGTAATGCGGCAGCCTTGTGGCGGCTACATAACTCTGCGAAGTTGGCACTGCTCTCCTTGATCGGCTCCCACGCACTCCCCGATCCAGCGAGAGCGAGAAACGCGGTTCAGCTCCCCCAACGAACCGCACCCCGCCGGGTCCAGGGTGCCCCCCGCCCTCACGACCCGACACGCGGGACCAACGTGGTGGGGCGGCTCGAGCTCGTGACTCCCCCTCTCTCCCGAGCCGCCCCCCTCGTGGGGGTTTTCTTTCTCGTTCGTGGTCGTTTTGCAGAGCGGTGCGGGTAGGGGGAACCTGAGCGGCTCCGTGGACTCCGCGCGCCACTCCTCATGTATGCCAATACGCATCGTCGCGGCGTGCTCGCCACGAAGCCGCTGGAGAACCCCCGGCGGTGCGAGTTGCTCAGGTGGGGCAAGGAGAAAGCACCTTCGGTGCTTGCCTGACGGGTTTGCGTGTGGGCTTCCGCCTCAGTCTTCTTGCACCAGTTGCTTGAAGGGTTGGAGGTTGGCGAGGGATTCTCCTCTGGACTCGCGCCAGGCCCACTCCCTGCGGATGGCCGTGGCGAAGCCGAGTTCCAGGAGGGTGTTGAAGTCGCCGTCGGCCGCTTCCAGGACCTGGCCGAGAATCCTGTCCAGCTCTTCCTCGGTGACCGCGTGGAGGCCGATCCGGCCGACCAGGTAGATGTCGCCGGAGGAGTCGATCGTGTAGTGGACGCCGTAGAGCTTGGCGTTGCGGCGCAGCAGGTAGCGGTAGACGTCCTCGTGCGCCTCGTCCGGCTGCCTGCAGACGAACGCCTCGATGAGCAGCGCGTGCTCGGCGACGATGAGCCAGCAGTTGGTCTGCAGCTTCTTGGTGCCGGGCAGCGTCACGAAGAACCGGCCGCCGCCCTTGTCCTGGTAGCCGAGCTCGTTGGCCTCCAGCGTGGACGTGATGACCTGCTCGGGGCTCACGCCGTCACCTCCTCGATCCGCAGACTCCGGTGGAAGGCCAGTTTGGCCTGCGCGTAGGCGTCGAGCAGCGACTCGGTCGTGCGCGTCCAGGAGAACGTGGTCGCGTGCTCGCGGGCGTTGCTCGCCAACCGCTCCCGCAAACCGCGGTCCAGCACGACCGAACCGAGCGCGTCGGCCCACTGCCCGGTGCGGTGCCCGTCGACCAGCACTCCCGAAACACCGTCGCGGACCGCGACCGGCAGACCGCCGACCGCCGCCGCCACGACCGGAGTCCCGCACGCCTGCGCCTCCAGCGCGACCAGGCCGAACGACTCGTTGTGGCTGGGCACCGCCACCACGTCGGCGGCCCGGTAGACCTGCGCGAGCTCCGCGCCGCCGCGCGGCGGGAGGAAGCGCACCACGTCGTCGATGCCCAGGTCCACCGCCAGCTGCTGCAACGCCCGGGGCCGCTCCAGCCCGCTGCCGGACGGCCCGCCGACGACCAGCACGACCAATCGTTCGCGCAGCTCCGGACGACGGCCCAGCAGCTCGGCGGCCGCGCGCAGCAGCACGTCAGGGGCCTTCAGCGGCTGGATCCGGCCGATGAACGCCAGCACCAGCGCGTCCGCCGGAACGCCCAGCTGCTCGCGGGCGGCGGCACCGTCGCCGGGCGTGAAGACCTCCAGGTCCACACCCGGCGGGATGGTCGCGACCGCGTCCGGATCGGCGTCGTAGCGGTCCACGAGATCGGTGGCCTCGAACTCGGTGTTGGCGACCAGCATGTCGGCCTGATCGACGATCTGCTCCTCGCCCAGCACGCGGACCCTCGGTTCCGGCGAATCACCTTCGGCGAGGTTGGCGTTCTTGACCTTCGCCAGGGTGTGCGCGGTGTGCACCAACGGCACACCCCAGCGCTCCCGCGCCAGCCAGCCGACCTGCCCGGACAACCAGTAGTGCGAGTGCACCAGGTCGTAGTAACCGGGTTCGTGCCTGGCCTCCACCCGCAGCGCGCCGGCGGCGAACGCGCACAGCTGCGAGGGGAGGTCGTTCTTGTCCAGGCCCTCGAACGGCCCGGCCACCACGTTGCGGACCAGCACGCCGGGGGCCAGTTCCGCGATTGGCGGGACCTCGGAGGAGGTGGCGCGGGTGAAGATCTCCACCTCGGTGCCGAGTTCGGCCAACCGGCGGGAGGTCTGAGCGATGTAGACGTTCATCCCGCCGGCGTCACCGGTGCCGGGCTGCTCCAGCGGGGAGGTGTGCAACGAGAAGACGGCGGCGCGGCGAGGCCGCATGCGTAATGTCCTGGAAGTCATCTGCTGCCCTCGCAAGCCGGTCCGCCCGAGTCGTTCGGACGCTGATCAACTCCGACATCGCGCGCCGCTGAAACATTCCCGTCGAGCCGGCGAAACCTCGGAGCCAACGCTCGACGCTACCGCCGAGGGGCGGCGGAGCCCTCCACTCCGCCGCCCCTCGGTGGCTTCCATCACAGCGGTCCTTCAGTCCACCGCGCACGCAGAACGAGTGCACCGACTACAAAGCGGACTTCGCCTTCCACTGGTCCCAGGTGAGGATCCAGTCGTAGACGTCGTAGCGGGGCTCCAGCGAGCTGGCCGAGCCCGTGACCTCGACGGGATCGCCCAGCAGGGCGCTGTCGTAGTAGGCCTTGGCGTCGGCGGCGCTGAGGTTGATGCAGCCGTGCGAGTTGTTCACCTTGCCCAGCGCGGCGGCGTTCTCCTGGTTCTCGTGGATGAACTCGCCGTGGTTGGAGAACCGCGCGGCCCAGGTCTTGCGCACGTCGCGATAGCCGTAGCGCGGGTTGTCCATGATCTCGACCGGGTTCTTCTGCATCACGATGTAGGTGCCGTTCGGGGTGTTGCGCCCCGGGTCGTACTCCTCGCCGTAGCTGGCCGGGTAGCTGGCGACCTGCTGCCCGTCGCGCATCACGACCATCTGGTGGGTGCCCACCGCGGCCTTGACGACCTGCGCGCGCCCGATGTCGAACTCGCTGGTCAGGTCGGCAAGGCCGTAGGCGCCGTTGCCGTAGGGCACGCCGTAGAGATCGGCCTTGACAGTCACGCGGGTGTGGGCAGGCCAGTACTCCTCGGGCCGGTAGTCGACCTGCTTGTCCGACAGCCACGCCCACGATCCCTCGACCGGCGTGGAGGTCTGCACGCTCAGCGCCCGCTCGGCCGCCGCCTTGTCCTTGACCGGCTCGTCGAACTTGACGCTGATCGGCATCGCGACGCCGACCTGGGCGTCGTCGGTCGGATTCACGGTCGCTCGGACCGTCTTCTTCGGCTGCACGGTCCGGAAGGAGCCCTGCACCGGCGCCTTCTTCCCGTCGGCGCCGACGGCCTGGCCGGACCAGGTGTAGTCCTTGCCGTAGCCGAGCGCCTCGGAGGCCTGCCACGTCGTGCCGTCCGCGGACAGCTGACCGGCGACCGCCTTGCCGTCGGCGTTGGTCAGCCGGACTGATTCGAATCGGCCCTCCTCGACCGTGGCCTTGATCGGAGCGGTCGGACTGACCTCACCCGCACCGGCACCCGGTTCGAAGTGGACCGCGGCGACCGGCGGAGCGGGTTCGGACTTGTCCGGCGATTGCGCGGAACAGCCCGAGATCAGCAGGACGGCCGCCAACGCCCCCAACAACACGCGCCACGGCAGCCGCATCACACCACTCACTTGTGAAAAATCCTCTCTGAAATTGAGTCGAACCATGACGAAAGGGACATCGCCGAAAAAGCGGGAACGGGTCCACTTCTTCTTCAGCAGACGGTTTCCCTCGCCCCCACCAATGAAGACGTGCGAAGGACCGAAAAGATGTCCGAACCTCGCTGTGCATCGCATCACAACCACCGAACCGCACGTCAACCGGCCCGAAATGCGCGCAATCCGCGCGAATGACGTTCGGTGGGAAAGGCGAAGACAATTCGCGCGAAATGCCGCTACACGCCGAGCGGCTGCGATTGCGGATTGAGCCGGACGTCGAGTTCGGCGAGGACGTCGCCGATGGGCGTCGCGTAACCGATCGCGCCGCTGGAGGCACCCGCGACGTGCAGACCCACCAGCCGGCCGCCCGGGTCGAGAACCGCCGCACCCGCGTCACCGGGACCGCAGAAGCGCGGCCGGTCGGTGGCGATGCGGATCTGCTCGCGCAGCACCCGCACCCCCAGCGCCTCGCCGTGGTCCACGCGGATGGTGGCGTCGATCGAGGTCACGAAACCGTCGGTCAGGCCGGTGCCGAAACCGTGCTTGCGGACGAGCTCCCCCGGGTACGCGCGAGCGCGGCCGGTCACCGGCCCCAGCCCGCCGACCTCGGGCGATGCCGCCAGACCGGGAACGAGGCTGACCGCGGCGGCGTCGACCCTGCCGGACAGCGCCGCCCGCGCGAGCTCGGCGTGCACCCGCCCGCTGTCGGCGTCGGCCATCCGGTCGCCCACCGACCAGGCGTCGTCCAGGCAGCCGACGTCGAAGGTCGTCAGCCCCATCGGCTCGGCAGAATCGCTGGTCACGAGCACCCCTAGGGTGCCGACGCGGCGGTACTCGCCGGACCCGAGCCGGACCGCCCGGCAGGGCGCCAGACCGCTGCCGCCGCGCACCGCCCGGGTCGGGCAACCCGCGCTGCCGCCGTCGGAGCCGATGGTCCGGGTGGGCCACCGCAGCGGTTCGCCGCACGCGCGGTGGATGTGCTGCAGGAGCGGCTGCTCCTCGACGACGTCGGTGGGGATGCCGAAGACCTCAGCGGGCACGCAGCCGGCGCGCCCGAGGGTCTCCCGCGGACGCTTGCCCGCGACCGACACGACGATGACCTGCTCCCGGAGGCGGGTGCCCGCGCGCGTCCTGCTGCCGATGTCCACGCCCGTCACGCCGGGCAGGTCGAGCAGCTGATCCTCGACCGCGCGCTTGATCGGGCGGATCACCGCCCGATCCCGAAGTTCCCTGATGCTCAACATGGTGGCCCCCTCCACCCACACCATTTAACACTCAGGGTTATCGATCAGTCACTAAGCGTCACCCTTACGGCCGCTAGTCAGACCTCGCAGTCGACCATGACCGGCTCGGGAACGAGGGTGACGCCGAAGGCCGAACGCACGCCGTCGCGGACCTCGCGAGCGAGTTCCAGCAGATCAGCGGTGGTGGCGCCGCCCCGGTTGGTCAACGCCAGCGTGTGCTTGGAGGACAGCGCGACGCGCCCGCCCGGACCGCTGTGGCCCTTGGCGAAGCCCGCGCGCTCGATCAACCAGGCCGCCGACAGCTTCCCGCCGCCCGCCGCCGGGTACTGCGGGATCCGCTGGTCGGCGCCGACCTGCGCGGCGATGCGCGCGATCACCTCCGGCAGCTCGGTCTCGGCGATGATCGGGTTGGTGAAGAACGAACCCGCGCTCCAGGTGTCGTGATCGACGGGGTCGAGCACCATTCCCTTGCCGCGCCGCAGTTCCAGCACCGCCTGCCGCGCCTTCGCCGCGTCGACCCGGTCACCGGGCTCGACGCCCAGGGCGCGGGCGAGCTCGGCGTAGCGGATCGGCGCCGACAACCCGCTGTCGTGCAGCTGGAAGCGAGCGCGCAGCACCACCGCCGCGTCGCTGTGCTTGAGCACGCTGTTGCGGTAGGTCAGCCCCAGGTCCGCGGCCCGCACGGTGCGCACCCGGCCGGTCGCCCGGTCCAGCAGATCCACCGAGACCAGCAGCTCGGAGACCTCCACGCCGTAGGCGCCGACGTTCTGCACCGGCGTCGCCCCGGCCAGGCCCGGGATGCCGGACAGGCATTCCAGCCCGCCCAAGCCCTGCTCGACCGAGTCGGCGACCACGTCGTCCCAGTCCTCGCCCGCCTCCGCGGTGAGCTGGACGATCCCGTCGCCGACGTTGTCGTACTCGCGACCCTTGGTGGCGATGCGCACGGCGTGTCCGTCGAAGCCCTCGTCGGCGACGACCAGGTTCGACCCGCCACCGAGCACCAGCAGCCGGTGACCGTTCCCGTCGGCCGCGCGGACCGCGTCGATCAGCGCGTCGTCGCTGGTGGCGACCACGAGACCGGTCGCGGGGCCACCGAGTCGCAGGGTGGTGAACTCGGCCAGCGGCGAGCCACCGCCCGGCCGCTCACCAGGCAGGGCAGTGTTCTCGCGCACTTCTTCGGCACCGGACATGGAGGCACTCACGATTGCCAAAGGTAACCTCCGCTGCATGGCACGCCGCATCGAGCACCGCAGCACCTCCGAACGGTCCGCCGTCGAGGTGTACCGGGCGCTGATCGATTCCGATTACCTCGCAGCCCGGTTGGAGGAGCTCGGCGGCTCCACCGCGTCCCTCGTGCAGCACGTGGGCACCGAGGACGGCGCGCGCTTCCAGACCCGGCAGGGCGTCCCCGTCGACAAGCTCCCGTCGCTGGCCCGCACGGTCGTCGGCGGTGACCTGCTCATCGACCGCAGCGAGTCCTGGCGGCGCGAGGAGGACGGCCACTACACGGGCGAGATCGCCGCGGAGATCGCCGGAGCGCCGTGCTCGATCACCGGCTCGATGTGGCTGCGCGACATCATGGCGCCGACCGGCACCGCGGTCAGCGAGCTCGTCGTGGAGGGCTCGGTCAAGGTCACCGTCCCGTTCATCTCCGGCAAGCTCGAAGACCTCGTCGCCGACCAGGTGCAGAAGATGCTGGTGGACGAGGAGAACTTCACCGCCGCCTGGCTGGTCCAGCACGGCTGATGAGCGCGTCGACGTCCCGCCGCGCGGCGGTGGGGGAACGCTGCTCGGGCTCCCGCAGCGAAGAGAAGGCGGCTCCGCCGCTCCGCACCGGGGACCAGCCCGCGATGAACGTCCCGAAGAAGCGCAATCCCCGGCTCGCCGCCGGACGCGCCCGAGCGATGGGCGTGCCGACGCGCGGCACGACCAACCCGAACCGGCTGCGCCGCATCGACCGCTGGATCGCCGGCACCCCGTGGGTGGCGCGCGCGGTGCGCAACGCCGTCGAGCCGGTCGTCATCGACCTCGGCTACGGCGCCACTCCGACGACGACCGTCGAGCTCGCGCAGCGGCTGTCCGGGCTGCACCCGGAGTTGCGGGTCGTCGGCCTGGAGATCGACCCCGACCGGGTGGCGGCGGGCAAGGCCGTGGCCGACCCGCCCCGGCTGGAGTTCCGGCGCGGCGGCTTCGAACTCGCCGGGCTCGCGGCGGGCGTTCGCGACTCCCCCGGCCCCGCGCTGATCCGCGCGCTCAACGTGCTGCGCCAGTACACCGAGCCGGAGGCGTGGAAGGCGTGGGACGAGGTGCGCTCCCGGCTGGCACCGGACGGACTGCTCGTCGAAGGCACCTGCGACGAGATCGGCCGCCGCTGCTGCTGGGTGACGCTCACCCGGGAAGGCCCCCGCACGCTCACCCTGGCCTGCCTGCCCTCCGACATCGACAAGCCCTCCGATCTGGCAGAACGCCTGCCCAAGACGCTGATCCACCGCAACGTCCCCGGCGAGCGGGTCCACGCGCTGCTCAGCGACCTCGACGTCTGCTGGGCGAAGGCCGCCCCGCACGCCACCTTCGGTCCCCGAGCGCGCTGGGCGCACGCCGCCCGCCTGTTCGCCGAGCGGTGGCCGGTCCTCGACCGGCATCGCCGCTGGCGCCTCGGCGAACTCACCGTCCCCTGGACGGCGGTCGCCCCGCAGGGGTGAGATTTCCGTTTCGCGCCACGGGCTCAGCACCTTTAATGGGGGCATGGATCTCGACTTCCACCTCGATGCGTTCCACGAGCAGGCGGAGGCGTTCCGCCGCGCGGTGCTCAAGGCCGGCCCGGACGTCGCCGTGCCCACCTGCCCGGGCTGGGACGTCCGGCAGCTGACCGGGCACGTCGCGCAGGCCTACTGGCGGGCGCGGGAGTCGCTGAAGCTCGACCGCGGCGGCAGCAGACCGCGAGCACCCGAAGCACCGGCGGATTTCGACGCCGCGCTGTCCTGGTGGGACGAACTCCGCACCGACCTGCGCACCGAGCTGTCCACGGTGGACCCCGATCTCCCGGTGTACGCGATCTTCGCCGGCGGGACGCCGGCCGGGTGGTCGCGCCGGGTCGCGCACGAGACCGCGATCCACCGGCTCGACGTCGAGCTCGTCCTCGGTCAGGGCGGCGACCTGGTCTTCGACCCCGAACTGGCGGCCGACGGCATCGACGAGATGCTGACGAAGCTGCTGCCGCTGGGCGACTGGACGACCCGCGAGCACCACGGCACCGTGCTCTACCACGCGGCCGACGCCGGTCGGGCCTGGCTGGTGACCTACCGGCCGGGCGAACCACCCACGACGGGCGCTCCGTCGGACGCCGGGCTGGAGACCGACGCGACCGCAGCGGGCACCGCCGACGCGCTCTACCGCCGGGTGTGGGGACGTCCGAGCTCGGCGCTGGTCACCGGCGACGCGGCACTCGCCGGGGTGGCGGCCGGACGCTGATGTAACCCACCCCACCTGCGACAATCATGGTCGTGAGCTCTTCCGAACGCCGCTTCGTCATCAGCCTCGGCTGCCCCGACCGCACCGGGATCGTCGCCCGCGTCTCCGGGTTCCTGGCCGAGTTCGGCGGCTGGATCGTCGAGGCCGGTCACCACACCGACACCGCGACCGGCTGGTTCTTCACCCGGCAGGAGGTGCGCGCCGACTCGCTGCCCTTCGGCATCGACGAGCTGCGCGAACGCTTCGCGGCCGTCGCGGAGGAGCTCAGCGACCGCGCCGAGTGGCGGGTCTGGGACACCGGTGAGCGGCGCCGGGTCGTCGTGCTGGTGTCCAAGGAGGCGCACTGCCTGCACGACCTGCTGGGCCGCGTCGGGTCCGGGGAGCTGGACGTCGAGCTGTGCGCGGTGATCGGCAACCACCCGGAGCTCGGGCCGATCACCGAGGCGCACGGCATCCCGTTCCACCACGTGCCCTTCAGCAAGGACCCCGAGTCCAAGGCCGCCGCGTTCGAGCAGGTCAGGGCGCTGGCGGAGGAGCACGATCCGCACGCGATCGTGCTGGCGCGGTTCATGCAGGTGCTGCCGCCGGAGCTGTGCGACCGGTGGGCGGGCAAGGCCATCAACATCCACCACAGCTTCCTGCCCTCGTTCGCGGGCGCCCGGCCGTACCACCAGGCGTACGAGCGCGGGGTGAAGCTGATCGGCGCGACCTGCCACTACGTGACGGCGGAGCTCGACGCGGGCCCGATCATCGAGCAGGGCGTGATCCGCATCGACCACACCGACGACGTCACCGACATGGTCCGCAAGGGCCGCGACATCGAGAAGATGGTGCTGGCCCGCGGTCTGCGCGCGCACGTGGAGGACAGGGTCCTGGTCCACGGCAAGCGCACCGTCGTCTTCTGACGCCGGCCTTCGCGTCTCGCGGAACCCGGGGGCCACCGCGGTTCCGCGGTAGCCGGGCTTCAGCGGGCGAGGTCTTGGACGAGCTCCGCGCCGGGCAGCGCGGTGAGGACGTCCGCCGGGGTGATGATCTTGCTCCGGCGCAGGCCGCTCCCGACGACGACCGCACCCGCCTCGGCCACCCTCGGGTCGATCAAGATCGGCCACGAGTCCGGGAGCCCGAACGGGGTGATCCCGCCGTACTCCATTCCGGTGAGCGACACCGCCTCGTCCATCGGCGCGAAGGACGCCTTGCGCACGTCGAGGCGGCGCTTGACCACGCCGTTGACATCGGTGCGGGTGGTGGCCAGCACGAGGCAGGCCGCGTAGCGGATCTCGCCGGAGCGCTTGCCCGCGACGACCACGCAGTTGGCCGACCGCTCCAGCGGCGACCCGTACTCCTCGCAGAACGCGGCGGTGTCGGCGAGCTCCGGATCGATCTCGGTGGCACCGACCCGATCGTCACCGAGCGAGCGCACGACCTCGGCGACCGGGTCGGCCAGCAGGTCGAGCCGTTCCAGCGCCGTCGTCACTTCCAGCTTTCCCGCGGCAGCGGACCAATCGAAACCCATGGTCGCCCACGATAGAGCGCTCAGCGCAGGAAGTTCGTCAGCAGGTCCCGCAGCTGCTTGCGGTGGGTGAGCATCGGGGCCTGCGATTCCAGCAGCTCCAGCCGAGCGGAGCGGAACGCCGCAGCGGTCGCCTTCGCCGCCGAGGCGGGATGCATGGGGTCGTCGGTGGCGCCGATGACCAGGACGTCCGCGACCGCGTCCGACAGCGCGGCCGCGTCGCGGACCGGGACCTGCTCGGGCAGGTCGCGCAGGGCCTCGGAGAGCCGGGACAGCGCCCGGGCCCGCTGCTCGAGGTGGTCGCCGACCTCGACGCCCGGCGGGATCTCCGCGGCCAGCACCTCGTGCAGGCTCGCCCCGCCGTCGTCAGCGGCGACCGCTGCCGCCAGGCGCTCGTAGGCCCAGGCCGCAACGGGCTCGCGGGGGCGGTCGAGAGCCGCCGGGAGCAGCAGCGCAAGATGCTCGAAGCGGTCCGGGAGCTCGGCGGCGATGCGGGTCAGAGCGCCCGCGCCGAGCGAGACGCCGACCGCCTGGGTCGCGCCGACCTCGTCGGCGACCGCGAGCACGTCGGCGGCGACCGAACCGTAGTTCCAGTAGCCGACCGGGGCGTCCGGCGCGGAGCCGTGGCCCGGCAGGGTCATCACGACCCGGGTGCCGCGCAGCCCGGAAGCGGGAATGCGCGCCTCGCCCTCGGTCGCACCGAGTCCGTGCACGACCAGCGTCACCGGAGTGCCGTTGCCGAGCACCCGCCAGCGGGCGTGCACTACCAGGACCGCCCCTGGACTTCCCGCACCTTGGGACGCACGTCGACGATGTAGACGAGGGCGGCCACCAGACCGGCGATCCAGATGATCCCGTAGGGGCCGCGCATGTCGAGGATCAGCAGGAGCGCGGCGGCACCGGTGATCCCCATCCAGGCCAGCTTGTTCAGCTTGTCCGCGGCCGTGAAGGCATCCGCGCGCTGCAGCGCGGCGTGCACGAACGCGAACACACCGACCGGGATGCCCACGACCCAGATGACCGTCAGGACCCACCAGTACAGCGGCATTCCGCTCGAAAAACCCACGTCCCCACCTTACGTGCTAGTCAACGCGGAAAGCACCCACCTTCACAGCGACCGGTCCCGGCACCCGAGTCGGGTACCGGGACCGGTGCTCGCGGTGATCAGTTGCCGCTGGTCTTGGTGGTGGTCGACTTCTTGGCGGCGGGGGTCTGCTTGGGGGCCGTCGCCTTGGCAGCCGGGGTCGCCTTCGCCGCAGCCGGCTTGGGCGCGGGCTTCTCGGCGGCGGGCGTGTCGGCGGCGGTCTCGGTCTGGACCGTCTGAGCCTGGACCGTCTGGGCCTGGGCGGTCTCCGTCTTGGTGGACTCGGCCTGGGCGGTCTCGGCCTTCGGAGCCTCGTCCTTGGCGAAGGTGCGGGTGACCTTGCCCAGCACGTCATCGGCCAGGCCGCGCACGTCGCCGACGGTGTCCTCGACCCGGCCCTGAGCGGTGCCGACCTGCTCGCGGACCTTCTTCACCTGCGAGGAGTCCTGCAGCTTCTTGAAGGTCTCCTCACCGTGCTCGCTGAGCTGGTCGTAGACCTTCTTGGCGGACTCGCCGTAGGTCTCCAGCTGCTTGCGGACCTCGGACGGGTCCAGCTTGGCCTTGAACTCGCTGAAGTCCTTGGGCAGCTCGGCCTTGGCGGACTCGGTGCGCTCGGTGACCTGGGTGCGGAACTTGTTCACGGCGTCCAGCACGGCCTGCGCGGCGAGGTCACCGGCGCCGAGCGCGGCCAGCAGCGGGGTGCGCGCCTGGTCGACGCCGTCCTTGAAGGCCTTGTTGACGTCGTCGGTCTTGGGGAAAGTCGGCATCTCGCGATTCACTCCTCGGGTTGGTGGGTGTTCCCGTTGGCGTCCCCGTCCTCCGTCGCGTCCTGCTCGCGGCGGAACGAGGAGTAGATGTCCAGGAGGACTTGTTTCTGCCGCTCGTTGAGCTCCGGGTCGGCGAGGACCGCGTCGACCACGGGCCCGGACTCGCGACTTTCCAGGATTCCGGCCTGCACGTAGAGGGCCTCAGCGGAAATCCTCAGCCCCTTGGCGATCTGCTGCAGGATTTCCGCGCTCGGCTTGCGCAGTCCGCGTTCCACCTGGCTCAGATACGGGTTGGACACGCCGGCGAGCTTCGCCAGCTGTCGCAACGAGATCTGCGCGTTGTTGCGTTGGGTCCGGATGTAGCTCCCGAGGTCGCTGACCGCCTGGTTCACAGCTTTGGGGACGGCTTTGTCCATGCGTTCCATCGGGCACCTCTCCGGTTCACGCCCCACCATAACGCCGAGTGCTAACTATTGCAAGCACCCAGCTAACACCCTGCTACCGCTCGGCCGACAACCCTACTGAGCTGCGCACATGCAGAAGGGGTGACCTTCTGGATCGACGTAAACCCGAAAGCTCGCGTCGAGCTGATCGGGCGGCTGCGGCAGCTGCACCGCACCGGCGCCGATCGCCCTCTCGTGCCCCTCGTCGAGCGTGCCCACGCGGACGTCGAGGTGCGCCATCTGCGGAACCTCCCGATCGGGCCAGGTCGACGGCCGGTGATCGGGGTCGAGCTGGAAGGCCAGCGGAGCACCGCCCGACGGATCGGCGAGCTCCACCCAGCGATCCCCGGACTCCTCCTCATCGATCTGCCAGCCCAGCAGCCGCCCGTAGAACTCGGCGAGCCGACGCGGGTCGGCGCAGTCGATCGCGAACGCGGCGAGCTTCAACGCACTCATCGGACTCCCTCTCACACCAGTCTCGTCGTGTTGCCGGTTACTAACCGTCAAGAAGCAGAATGCTGGTTACAGGGGTCGGCCGCAACCCCCTACTGGCTTACGATGGTGTCCGTGAACAGCAGAGCTGTCGCTCCGGAAGTGGGCCGTGCGCCTGTGCTGGAGGCGGTCGAACTCGACTTCGACCACGACATCGAGCTAGTCCTGGCCTTCCTCAACACCTGCGACGCCGAGAAGGGCACCGAGGTCCTCGACGATCACGTCCGATGGCAGCGGTGGTGCACCGAACGCGGTCTGGTCGTGGTTTCCGAAGTCGAAGCCGCCCGCGAGATCCGCGACACGATGCGGTCGGCGGTGACCTACGGGATGCGCCCCTCCGGCCTGGCGAACACGACGTGGCCCGTGCAGATACAGCTGCGCAACGGCATCCCCTCGCTGGTCGGGGTGGATGCCCTGGGCAGCGTGCTGGTCGCCGCCACGCGGCTGGTGCACACCGAGCACTGGGATCGGATCAAGATCTGCCCGGCCGAGGACTGCCTGTGGGCGTTCTACGACCGATCGCGCAACAGATCGCGCACCTGGTGCTCGATGCGCGTCTGCGGCAACCGCGAGAAGGCCCGCTCCTGGCGCGAAAGGCACACGCCCGCCTGAGAACACGCGCCGGCGAGGGGGCCTCGCGGCCACCGCTCGCAGGCGGTGCGTCAGAACAGCAGGTCCGAGATCGCGTAGATCGCCAGGCCCGCGAGAGCGCCGACGACGGTGCCGTTGATGCGGATGAACTGCAGGTCGCGGCCGACCTGCAGCTCGATCTTGCGCGAGGTCTCCTGGGCGTCCCAGCGCTCCACCGTGTCGGTGATCAGCGTGGTCAGCTCGTCGCGGTAGTTCGAGACCACGTAGGTGACGGCGCCTTCCAGCCAGCCGTCGACCTTCTCCCGCAGCTCAGGCTCGGTGTGCAGCCGGGCGCCGAGCGAGCGCAGACCGTCCCGGACCCGCACGCGCAGCTCGCTGGAGGGGTCCTCCGCGGCGTCGAGCAGCATCTTCTTGGCCGTGCCCCAGGCCGAGGACACCAGGTTCTGCACCTCGGGGTGCTCCAGCACCTGGTGCTTGATCTGCTCGGCCTTGGCCATCGTCTTCTCGTCGTGCTGCAGGTCGTGGGCGAACTCGACCAGGAAGCGGTCCACGGCCTGGCGCATCGGGTGCTCGGAGTCGGTCCGCACCGCCCAGGCGAACGAGAGCACCTCGGCGTAGATCTTGTCGGCCAGCATCGCGTCGACGAACTTCGGCGACCACGACGGCGCCCGCTGGCTGACCACCCGCAGCACGGTCTCGTGGTTGTCGCGCACCCAGTCGTAGGCGCGGTCGCAGACCAGATCGACGAGCTTGTGGTGCGAGCCGTCGGTGAAGACCTGGCCCAGGATCCGCCCCAGCGGCGGGCCCCACTGCTGGTCGACCAGCTTGCGCACGACACCGTGCTCGATGATGGCCTGCACGTCGTCGTCGCGGAGCACCTGAACGGCACCGCGCACCGCGGTCGCCAGCTCGGAGGTGACGCGCTCGGCGTGGTCGGCGTCGTCGAGCCAGAGCCCGACCCGACGGCTGATGCCCGCGCTGCGCAGCTTGTCCCGCACCACGTTCTCGGCGAGGAAGTTGGTGCCGACGAAGTCACCGAGGCTGCGACCGATGGTGTCCTTGCGGGTCGGGATGATCGCGGTGTGCGGGATCGGCAGGCCCAGCGGGCGCCGGAACAGCGCGGTCACCGCGAACCAGTCCGCCAGCGCACCGACCATGCCCGCCTCGGCGGCGGCTCGGACGTAGCCCACCCACGGCCCTGCTCCGGCGGTCTCCTGCCAGCGAGCGAAGAAGTAGACCGCTGCCGCCAACAGCAGGAATGCGGTGGCGACGGTCTTCATCCGCCGAAGACTCCGGCGCTTTTCCGAGTCGGGAACCGATGTGGGGTGCACGCATCGATTGTTGCAGCGATTCCGGACGAGCCGGGGCGAACGCGGCCACGTGGCCTTGCTAACAGCAGCCGCGACGACCTGGCAGCGGTTGCTCGGAGCCGTTCCCGCGCCTCGGAGCTCCACTGCGCACGACGACCACCGGCCGCGCTAAAACGCTGGTCACCGGCTTCGTCCGATGCATTAGCATCCGGAGGCGTGCGCACTCCTGCTTTGACCTCCCGCCTCCGGCCGTTCACGTCCACGATCTTCGCGGAGATCACCGAGCTGGCCCGCCGCACCGGCGCGGTCAACCTCGGCCAGGGATTCCCCGACACCGACGGCCCGGAGAGCATGCTGCGGGTCGCGCAGGAAGCGATCGCCGGCGGCGTGAACCAGTACCCGCCGGGAGCCGGTGAGCCCGAGCTGCGCGCGGCCATCAGCGAGCACCGCGCCGCCCGCTACGGAACCGAGTACGACCCGGAAGACCAGGTGCTGGTCACCGTCGGCGCCACCGAGGCGCTGACCGCGACGATGATGGCGCTGGTCGAACCCGGTGACGAGGTCGTGCTCGTCGAGCCGTACTACGACTCCTACCCGGTCGCGGTGGCCATGGCCGGTGGCGTGCGCAAGACCGTCGGCCTGCGCCAGGGCGCCGACCACCGATTCGAGCTCGACCTCGACCAGCTGCGGTCGGTCGTCGGTCCGCAGACCCGGGCGCTGGTGCTCAACTCGCCGCACAACCCCACAGGCACCGTGTTCACCGATGACGAGCTGGCCGCGATCGCCGAGGTCTGCCGCGGCAACGACGTCATCGCGATCACCGACGAGGTCTACGAGCACCTGCTGTTCGACGAGCGCCGGCACCACCCGCTGGCCGGGCTGCCGGGCATGGCCGAGCTGACCGTGTCGATCTCCAGCGTCGGCAAGAGCTTCAGCGCCACCGGCTGGAAGATCGGCTGGGTCTGCGGCCCGTCCGAGCTGGTCGCGGCCGTGCGCGCCGCCAAGCAGTTCATGACCTTCGTCGGCGGCGCGCCGTTCCAGCCGGCCGTCGCGCACGCGCTGCGCAACGAGCTGGCCTGGGTGGACCAGCTGCGCGCCGACCTGCAGCGCAAGCGTGACCGGCTCTCCGACGGCCTCAGCGAGGCCGGGTTCGACGTGCTCGACAGCGAGGGCACCTACTTCATCTGCGCCGACGTGCGCCCGCTGGGCTTCACCGACGGGGCCGACTTCTGCCGCTCGCTGCCCGAGCGCGTCGGGGTCGCCGCCATCCCGGTGCAGGTGTTCTGCGACAACCCGGGCGACTTCCAGCACCTGGTCCGCTTCGCCTTCTGCAAGAAGGACGAGGTCCTCGACGAAGGCATCCGCCGACTGCACAAGCTGCGCTGAGAGCTGTGGAGGACGTGCTTCGCGTGGCGCCTCAGCGCCGCCGTGGACTCCGCTCCTTGAGCAGGTCGGTCACGAGGCGCTGAAGAACTGCGGCGGTGCCGCCTCCTAGTCCTCAACCACCTCCGTAGCCGATGCAGATGAAGCCCGTTTCGCCGTGCCGCGCTTGGGCCTCGGCCAGGGCGGCGGCGGGTGGCAGGCCTGCGTCGAGCCCGTCGTGGAGGGTCAGCATCACCTCCACGGTCCGCTCGTCGGGAACGGGGACGACGCTGGCGATCACCGTCGCGGTGCCCCGGTCCAGCAGGGTGGCGGTCAGCCCGCTGAGCTGATCGCCCCTGCTGATCGCGGATTTCCCGACGTCGCAGGCCGACAGCACGACGGTGGTGGGGCTGCGGCGGAGGCCGTCGAGGTCGTGCGCGTAGAGCGGGCCGTCTGCCAGATCCAGGCAGGACAGCAGCGGTTGGTCGTCGCGGAAGTGGCCGTGCGCGGCCAGGTGCGCGACGCGCGCTCCGTCCAACGCGGACAGGACCCGGTCGGTTCGCGCGCCTGACCCGGTGAGCAGCCGCCCGCCGCCGCGGTGGTGCAGCGTGCGGACCTCGCGTTCGGCGTGGTCCAGGCGCGGCCCGGCGATCCACGCCTTGCCGCCGGCCGGATTCGCCGCGCGCGCCCGCTCGGCACCGCCCAGCCAGCAGCGGATCGACGGGCTGACCGTGACCGGGTTGCCCCGGCACGCGGGCAGCGCCGCCCACGGCATCAGGTGCAGCCGGCCGGTCGGCACCACGACGAGTTCGCGTCCCCGCTTCAGGGCTGGGAGGACGGGCGCCAGCAGCTGCGCTTGGAGCTCGGCCGCGGCCAGCGCGACCCCGTGCTCGAACATCGGGGCCGCGCGGGAGTCCACGCCGCACGCCTGCCGCGCGAGCAGGTGGCGGAGGCGGACGGCCTGGCTCTCCGCCGCGGCCTCCGGACCGAGCACGTGCAGCGCGGCCTCACCGTCCACGATGGACACCGCGAAGAGCCTGCCGCTCTCGGAGAACAGGCTCAGCAAGGCGGCATCGCCGAGTTCGGCGCTGATCTCGCCGATCTCGGCCGGCGCCCGCAGCCGATCGGTGCGGCCTTCCACCAGCATCGCCCGGTGCCGCACCTGTTCCTCCAGCTCGGCAACGGTGTTCATGGCCCGCTTCGGGTCCGCCGCGCGCTGCGCGTCGAGCACCGCACCCCGCAGCCGAACCAGGGACGCGTTCAACCTCGGGTCGGACGGCGGTCGCAGCGCCCGGCGGTGCAGCGCGCTGGCCCGGGAGCGTTCGGTCCAGCGCAGCACCAGCTGCGGGTCGCCGATGCGCAGCGCGGCGCGCACCGCGACCGCGCCGAGCTCGTCACCCAGTCCCAGCGCGTGCACCCGCATCTCGAAGGCGGCCATGCCGGCCGCCTGGCCGTCGACGGCCTTGAGCCCGGCGCGGCACGCCCGCAGCAGCCGGGCGGTGTTGCCCTCCTGCTCGGCCAGCAGCGCCTCGGCCAGCCAGCCCAGCGCTCGCAGCTGCGGCGGCACGGCGAGCTCGCGCAGATCAGCGCAGCGCCCGAGCAGCTTGCGCGCCACCGAGGTCAGGCCCGCCAGCTGCGCGGTGCGCCCGGCGGTGAGCCGGAGCTCGGCGGCGGCCGCGCGCCACCCGAAGTCCTCGCACGCGTTGGCCGCCCGTCGCGCCGCCGACAGCGCGTACCGCGTGCTCTGCCCGGACCGCAGCTTCGCCTGCCACACGATCGCCGAGGCCAACGCCGCCCACGCGGGCCGCTTCTGGCCGCGGAACAACCGCCTCGCCGCGCTCGCCGCCTCCGCCGCGGCAGCCGGGTCGCCGTCGCGCAGCGCGCATTCGGCCAGCGCGAGCCGGGTTTCGGCGAGGCGGCCCTGCCGTCCGGTGGCGGCCAGGCGCTGAGACGCCTGCTCCATCACCGCGCGGGCGTGCCGGGTCAGTCCCGCCGCCGCGAGCGCTTCACCCCGGTCCACCAGTGCTTCCGGGTTCGCGGTGACGTCGAGCCCGGCCGCCACCGCCTGCTCGAACAGCCGCAGCGCGCGGGGCAGATCGCCCGCCCGGAACGCCACGCAGCCCCGGTTGTGGCGGCATCCCGCGGCGCGCGCGCCGCGACCGCCGTCGATGAAGATCCGCTCGGCGTCGGCCAGGTCCTGCTCGGCCTCCTCCAGCCTGTTCGTGTAGAGGTTGGCCAGGCCCCGACCGAGCAGCGCGTTGGCCTTCCACCGCCGGTCCCCGTCGAGGTGGACCAGCGCGCTGGTCAGGCGCAGTCTCGCGTCCCGGTGGTGGCCGCGCTGGCAGTGCAGCAACCCGCGCAGGCACGTCGCCCTCGGCCGGTCCTCGGCGGGCAGGTGCGGTTCGGCGGCGGCCAGGTTCGCCCAGCTCGCACCGGTGGCACCTCGTTCGAGCTCGATCCACGCCAGTGTCAGCTGCAGCTGCGCGGCCCGCTTGGGCCGGTCCCCGCGTTGCGCGGTGGACAGCCCGAGCCGCACGTGCCTGCGCGCCTCGTCGACCCGGCCGAGCTCGACCGCCGCCAGCGCGGCGATGTGCCGGGCCAGCACCCGCAACTCGCCGTCGGGAGCCGCACCCGACAGCAGCCGTTCGGCCTCGCGCAACGCCTCCTGCGGTGCCGCGGTCGCCTCGTCGCGCCAGCGCAGCGCGGCCTCGATCGCATCCGGCGGTGCCACCGCCGTCACCGCGCTCAACAGACCAGCCAATCCGCGATGGCGGGCTCGGCCCGCTCGGGACGGAACACCACGCTCAGCGGACCGCGCGGCACGTCGGCCACCTGGAACGCGCCGTCCCGGTCCAGCTCCCCGCTGCGCTCGCCGGACGGGTGGCGCAACACGACCTCGCCGGTCGGCGGCGCCTGCCCGGACCGGTTGAGCACCATCCCGGACACCCGGACCAGTCCGGCCGCCGTGGGCACCACGTCCATCTCCAGCACCCGGCCGGGCATCGCGAAGGTCAGCACGCGCGACTGCGAGCCGCCGGCCCGCACACCGACGCATTCGTCCGCGGAGTCGCCGACGAGCTTGAGCTCGCGCCGGTCTCCGCGCGCCGCGCGCATCGCGACCGCCGCGTAGGAGCCGGCCAGCACTCGGTCCGGGACCGGGTCCTGGGCCTGGAACATGTCGCGCAGTCGGCGCAGTTCCGCCGGAATCCGCTGCTTCATCCCGCCACCTCCTCAGGCAGGTCGGCGCTGACCAGCCGCCTGCGCAGCTCGGCCAGGCACCGGCTCTTCTTCGGGCCGATCGTTCCTCTCGGTATCCCCAACGCCTCGCTGACCTGCGCGTAGGTGGTCTCCGGCGCGACGGCCAGGACCCGCAGCAGTTGTTGGCAGCGCTGCGGCAACGCTCCGAACGCCTGCGCCAACCGCGTACCGGAGACCACGCGCAGCGCCAGCTTCTCGGCGGCCTCGGAGTGCTCGGTCGCGCCCAGGTGATCGGTGTCCAGACCGACGGGCGCTTCCCGCGACCGCGCGCGGCGCAACCGGATGGCCTCCCGCCTGGCGGTGGTGACCAACCAGCCGGGCAGGGCGTCGGGCTCGCGGAGCCGTTCGAGGTTCTCCGCCAACGACAACCAGGTCGCCTGGCAGACGTCCTCGGCGTCCGCGGTGCTGCCGGCGTACGCCCGCGAAACACCCCAGATCACGGGCGTGTACAGGTCCACCAGTTCCCGCCACGCCTGTTCGTCCCCGGACGCCACCCGATTCAGCAGCACCGCAGCCGGACCGGCTTCCCCGACCTCGTACACGACCAGCACCTCCGGAGCTCGGTGATCTCTCTTCCTTCCCACCGAGTAAGAGGACGAAGGGGTGCTCAAAGATTCAGTTTGCGCTGGATACCCCACGATCGGGTCAAGAAATGCGGTACCGGATCACTCGTCCGCGACGGGCTCGGGCAGCGCGGGGGCGTACGGGTAACAGTGCTCGACGAGTTCGCGGGCCCGCGCGGGGTTCCGGTCCGCTTGCAGGGCGGTGGCGATCACGGCGGCGACCCGGGGCGCGGCGAAGGACGTGCCGCTCCAGCGCGCGTAGCCGAAGTCGCGGTCCCCACCCGGAGCCATCCGGACGAAGCAGCTGCGCACGTCCACGCCCGGTGCCGCGGCGTCGACCCAGTCACCGGTGTTGGAGAACGAGGCGATCTTGCCGTCGGCCCCGGTCGCGGCCACGGCCAGCACCTCGGGCATCGCGGCGGGCCAGAAGGGCCGGGTCCGGCCGTGGTTGCCGGCCGCGGCGACCACGACGGCCGGGTCCATCGCGCGCAGCGCTGAGGCCAGGACCTCCGGGCAGCGGTCGTCGGCGGTGCGGCAGCCGGAGGTCAGCACGACCACGTCGACCGACTCGCCGCGGCGCTGCGCCGAGCGCCGCAGGGCGCGCAGTCCGGAGGCGACGGTGTAGTCGTCGGTGAATCCCAGCGAAGACAGCACGCGCTTGGGTCGGATGACCGCGCCCGGGGCGTGCTGCAGGACGACTCCGCTGACGAACGTGCCGTGGCCGGCTTGCCGGTCCTGGCCGGCGTCGTCGTCGGCGTCCAGTTCCTCCGGAGCCGCTTCGAACCCGGGGCGGCCCGTGAACCAGGGATGCGGATCGCACCCGGTGTCGAGCACGCCGACGAACACCGGCGGTTCCCATTCGGCCGAAGGGGGATCTGCGACCGGATGGGTGGACTCCGGTTTCTCCCCGGTTCCGAACATCACCGGCGTTCCGAACATGACCGGACTGCCGACGTGGACGTTGTTCACCGAAGCACCGGCGCCCTCTCCGGCCAGGTCGACGCAGTGGTCGCGTTCGGCATCGCGGAGCCGAATTCGGGCGAGCAGCAGGTCTTCGTCGTGGTGCACCCGATCGATCCACCTGCGGTATCGGTCGAGCACCGGGTCCAGCGAGTCCGCCGGGGCCAGCAATTCACCGCGCCTGACCAGGCATTCGCCATCGCCGCCGGGATCGTGCAGCAGCATCTCGTGCCCGTAGGACGTCCAGATGCGATGGAGTTCGGCTAGACCCAGCCGTTCCTGATTCTGATCCTGATCCACAGCGGACACTGTGCCGCTTTCGGGCTAGGTCCACAGCGGACGAGACCTCTTCGGGGAAAGGGGATCACCCCTTCCGACAACATTTGGCCCCTTCCGGGGTCCTCCAAATGCATGGAGAATGCTGGCCCAACTGTCGTGATCGTCGCTCAAGGTGGTCCGAAATCGCCTCCTGGGGTGGTTGAATGTCAGCCGGAGGCGCCGATCATGGCGCATCCGTTGCTCCACCGCGCCACGTGGCGCGACTCGACCGGAATTGGCGGTGGTGACCGTGAAGGGAATTCGCGCAGTGCGCGGTCCCCGTTCGCGGACCGCTGCGCTCCTGGTCAAAGCCTCGCTCTTCAGCGGTTTGTGCCTGGGAGTGATGGTCGGCGGTGCGACCGCGGCTTCGGCCGGCGAGAATGCGCACACCGACAAACCGGGCGTATCGCAGTCCGCTTCGGCATCTGCGTCGAGCAAGCCCGACTCCGCTGATCACCCTTCCGGATCAATGGCCAAGGGCTCGGGCTCCGGAAAATCGTCGAAGCCCGCCGAGAAGGTCTCCCAGCAGAAGAGCACCAAGCCTCAGAAGGCGGTCGAGACCGAGAAGCCCGACCCGCCGAAAAAGGTTCAGCCGAAAAAGCCCGAGAAGGTCGAACCGGCGAAACCGGAGAAGGCCGCACCTGCCGCACCGGCGGTCACCGCTCCGGCAGCCCCCGACACCGACGCCGCGTCGGCGAACGCCAACGCGGCGTCGAACGGGAACGCCTCCGCGAACGCCCACTCCCCGTCCAGCGGGAGCTCGGCGCACTCGAACTCCTCCTCCCACGCGAACTCCGCCTCCCAGGGCGCGCACGATTCGCTGGGCAAGGGCAACAGCGCACGTCACAAGAACACCCCCGCCATCGCCGACGAGCAGTCGAACGCACCGCCCAATGCCCTGTTCACAGGGCCGACGGTCCGCAAATCGGTGAAGGCGTCGGGAACCAGCACCGCTCGCGATGACGCACGGCCCCGGGCACCTGATGCGGACGAAGCGCCGGACGGCGACCCGTCGGGCGGTCCGAGCCCTGCCGTGCCCTCTCCCTGCTCGCCTCCCGCGAGCTCGCTGACCACGGCGAGCGCCGGTGGTGTCGGTGGCCTGCGCCAAGCGCACGCCATCCTGCCCACCGCACCCGATCTCTCGGGCACCGCTGCCATCCTGGTGGCTCAGCGCGACATCGGACCGAACGTCAGCACCCGATCGGCCGAAACCACGGCGTCGCCTGACTGATCGCGGCCGTTCCGGCCTGCACGTCACCGCTTCAGCGGTGACCCTGGTGTCAAAACCACCCGATGAACTCCGATCCGGACGCCTGCGCCCGACCGGATCGGACCGGGGCGCCACCAGCCTGTCCGGCAGCGTCGATCAAGAACATCGCTGATTAAGCGTCTCTGACCTGCTGAAAGCACAGGACTGGGCCCTGGCCCCGGTGCCGCAAATGCCCCTGCGGCGCCGGGGCGGCGCCCCTCTGGTCGAACCGCCCGTCGGCACGTCGAGGGGCCGTGCCGACGGGCGGCCGGCGACTACTCCTGGGTGGAATCCGTGCGGGAATTCGCACGGATTCCACCCGGCGCGGGCCTGAAGCTTTCCACGAGGGGTGTCAGCTTCAGGCGATCGGAACGGTGAGCGGGTTCGGTGCTGGTCCTGGCCGCACCGAACCCGCTGCCGCAGCGAGCCGCTGGATCGCTTCGACCAGCAGTTCAGCCGGCAACGTGTAGGGCACCCGGATCCAGCGCTCCAGCGATCCGTTCACCGAGAAGCGAGCGCCCGGTGCCAACCGAACCGCGTGCGTCTCGGCCGCGACCGCCAGCCTGCTGGAGATGGGTTCGCCGACGTCGCACCACAGCGCCAGCCCGCCGTCGGGCAGGCGGAAACGCCACTCCGGCAAGTGTTCCCGCAACGCAGCGACCACGACGTCGAGCCGCTGCCGGGTTTCCTCCCGGCGCCGGGTCAGCACCGGTTCGGCGTCGTCGAGCAGTTCCGCGAGCACCAGCTGCTCCAGCACCGGCGTGCCCAGATCGACGGCCGCCCGCCCGAGCACCAGCCGCTGCACGAACTCCTCGCCGGCCCGGATCCAGCCGAGCCGCAGCCCGCCCCAGAACGACTTGCCCGCCGAGCCGATGGTGATGGCGCGCTCGGTGAAGCTCGCCATCGGCGGCGGGGGTTCCTCGCCGGTGAGGTCGATGTCGATCAGCGTTTCGTCGATGACCGCGTTCGTGCAGGTCCTCGCCAGGGCCGTCGCCAGCCGGGACCGGCCCTCGGCGTCCAGCCGCACGCCGGTGGGGTTGTGGAAGTCGGGGATCAGGTAGGCCAGCCGGGGCGCGGTCTGGCGGAGCGTGGCGTTGAGCAGCTCCAGGTCCCAGCCGTCGTCGGTCATCGGCACGGCCACCGGGGTCACCCCGTGACCGCGCAGGGCCTCGACGGCGTTGGGGTAGGTGGGGTGCTCGACGAGGACCCGCTCGCCTGGAGCGACCACCGTGCGCAGGACCAGCGCGAACGCGTGCTGAGCGCCGTTGGTGACCAGGATCTGCTCGGGGTTGGTCGGCAGACCGCGCGCGGTGTAGCGCTCGGCGATGCGGGTGCGCAGCGCGGGGAGCCCGTGCGGCTGGTAGCCGTGGTCGCCGAGCTGCTCGGCGAGGCGCACCTGCGCGCGCTCCACGGCCGCGCGCATCTCGGGCGGAGCCCCCGGGGTCGCCTGGGCCAGGTTGATCACACCCGGGTCGTTGGACGGGAACCAACCGCCGTGCATCTCGTTGCCCCGCCGCGAATCCGGCAGCTTCACCCACGAGCCGGCACCTCGGCGACTCGCCACGAAGTCGTCCTCCCGCAACCGCTCGATCGCCCGGGCGACCAGGGTCCGGCTCACGTCGAGGGCGGCGGCGAGCTCCCGCTCCGCGGGCAGCCGGGTTCCCGGTGGAAGCCGTCCGTCGAGCACCAGCTGGCGAACGCCCTCGGCGAGCAGCTGCGAGGAGGGCCGCGACGCGCCGTGCCAGGCCCCGAGGAGATCGACGAGCTTCTGGCCGTAGATGTGGGCGCCCGGTGTCGGCAACATGGGTCCAATTTAGCGTGATTGGCTATCGAAATGAAGTCCAATTCACCGCTAAGAAGGCGGTATGGCTTCGATCCCCGCTCCGCTGGACCTCTCGCTGCTGTCGATGCGCTTCCGCCCGCACACCCGGTTCCCGCAGCTCATCGGTGGTCTCCTGCTCTACGGGGCGAGCCTGGCGCTGATGGTGCGCGGCGACCTCGGCCTGTCGCCGTGGAGCGTGCTCGACCAGGGGATCTCGGAACGGCTCGGCGTGAGCATGGGGATGGCGAGCGCGGTGGTGGGCGTTGCGGTCCTGCTCTCCTGGCTACCGCTGCGGCAGCGACCGGGAGTGGGCACGGTCGCCAACGTGCTCCTGATCGCGGTCGCGGTGGACGCCACCCTCGCCCTGCTCCCTCCGGTGGAGGCTCTGGGGATCCGGGTCCCGCTGCTGATCGCCGGGGTCGCGCTCAACGCGCTGGCGACCGCTACCTACGTCGGCGCCCGCCTCGGACCGGGGCCACGGGACGGTCTGATGACCGGGCTGCACGCGCGAACGGGCTGGTCGGTGCGTCTGGTGCGGACGTCCATCGAGGTCTGCGTTCTCGCAGCGGGCTGGCTGCTCGGCGGCACCGCGGGACTCGGGACGGTCCTCTACGCGGTGGCGATCGGGCCACTCACACAAACCTGCCTGCCGTTCACCGCCGTGCGAGTGAAAAAAGATCTCTGCCCCTAGAGACATCTCGGATACCACGCAGTAGCATTGACGCCGTCCACCTGACCCCCAGGGGTGGACCTTGACGCCCCCGCACTCCCGGTAACCCCCAGGCCGGTTGAGCGCGGGGGCGTCGCTACTTCCGGGTCTCGTCGACCCCGCTCAGCGCTCGCTGCCCGTGCCACCGGACGGCCGAGGTGGACAGCACCGGCTCGAACACATCGGACGGCAGCGACGGCATCTCGAACCACGATCCCTCCCACCGCGCGGTCATCCGAACGCTACCGGCGGCCACCGACACAACCGGAAGATCGCCGTGACGATGACTTTCCACCGGATCGGCGGTCTACCTCTGCGACGGCCGGAGGACAGGAGCGAGCATGCAGAAGCGAGAACCGGTGACGGGCCCTGAGCTGATCGGGTTGTTGGAGCGCGGCTTCGAGGCCACCTCGGCGGTCCTGCAGGCGGTGCCGCCGCAGCGTTTCGGGGACCCGAGTCCGTGCGAGGGGTGGACCGCCGGCCAGGTCGGCGATCACCTCGTCGGTGGCGCGAGGTACTTCGGGCAGGTCGCGGCCGGGCAGGCTTCCGAGCTGCCCGCCGAAGACCCGCGGCTCTCCGCCGACGAGGTCGCGGCGGCGTTCGGCGAAGCGGCGCGGCTCAACGTGGCCGCCTTCAGCAGGCCGGGCGTTCTCGATCAGCAGCTCGACTTCGCGTTCGGCCCGACGCCGGGTTGGGTCGTGGCCAACATCAGCCTGTCGGAAACCGTGATCCACGGCTGGGACCTGGCCCGCGCGGTCGGGCTTGCGTACTCCCCGGACGACGCCGCCGTCGACGCCGTCATGCGGTTCCAGTCCCAGAGCGGCGAGGACGAGCTCCGCGCCGAGGGGATGTTCGCCGCGGCGGCGCCGGCACCCGGGAACGCGACCCCGTTCGAGGAGCTGCTGGCCTTCACCGGCCGCGAGCCCTGATCGGTGTTCCGGATGAAACGGGCGCGGCTGTCGGACCGGCGTGGCAGGATTTCGCAGGTGGGTGGGTCATCGGGCAGATCGGCGCGGTTGCGGGACCTCGCGTTGCTGAGGCGAGTCCGGGATCGGATCGACCGCGCGTACGCGCAGCCGCTGGACGTCGAGGCGCTGGCGCGCGGGGTGAACATGTCCGCCGGGCACCTCAGCAGGCAGTTCCGGGCCGCCTACGGCGAATCCGTCTACTCCTACCTGATGACCAGGCGGATCGAGCGGGCGATGGCGCTGCTGAGGCGAGGCGACCTGAGCGTCACCGAGGTGTGCTTCGAAGTCGGCTGCTCGTCGCTGGGCACCTTCAGCACCCGGTTCACCGAGCTCATCGGCGTCCCGCCCAGCACGTACCGGCGCGAGGCGGCCGGGACCGCGGCGATCCTGCCGTGCCTGGCCAAGCAGGTCACCAGACCGGTCAGGAATCGAGAAGCGCCGTCGCAGAGCAGCTCATAGCGTGATTGCCATGGACATCAGCATCAACGCCAGCTTCCTCCCGCAGGACGACCCGGAGGCGGCCCTGGCCTTCTACCGCGATCTGCTCGGCTTCGAGGTCCGCAAGGACGTCGGCTACGCCGGGCTGCGCTGGCTGACCGTGGGCCCGCCCGGGCAGCCCGGCACCTCGATCGTGCTGCACCCGCCGGGCGTCGACCCGGGCATCACCGACGACGAGCGGCAGCTGATCAGCGAGATGATGGCCAAGGGGACCTACGCCGGAATCCTGCTGGCCACACCCGATCTCACCGCCACGTTCGATGCGCTGCAGGCCGGCGACGCCGAGATCGTCCAGGAACCCACCGACCAGCCCTACGGCGTGCGCGACTGCGCCGTCCGGGACCCCGCCGGGAACATGATCCGAATCCAGGAAGCGCAGTGAACGGAGCCGCGATGCACATCGCCGACAGCCACGACCTGATCCGGGTTCACGGGGCGCGGGTCAACAACCTGCAGGACGTGAGCGTCGAGATCCCCAAGCGCCGGCTGACCGTGTTCACCGGCGTGTCGGGATCGGGCAAGAGCTCCCTGGTCTTCGGCACCATCGCCTCCGAGTCGCAGCGGATGATCAACGAGACCTACAGCGCGTTCCTGCAGGGCTTCATGCCGACGCTGGCGCGACCCGACGTCGACGTGCTCGACGGGCTGACCACGGCGATCATCGTCGACCAGGAGCGGATGGGCGCGGACCCGCGCTCCACGGTCGGCACCGCCACCGACGCGAACGCCATGCTGCGGATCCTGTTCAGCAAGCTCGGACAACCGCACATCGGCTCACCGCAGGCGTTCTCGTTCAACGTCGCCTCCATCAGCGGGGCGGGCGCGGTCACGATGGAACGCGGCGGGACGAAGGTGAAGGAGCGCCGCGAGTTCAGCATCACCGGCGGCATGTGCCCGAGGTGCGAGGGGCGCGGCAACGTCTCCGACTTCGACCTCACCCAGCTCTACGACGACTCGAAGTCGCTGCGCGAAGGCGCGCTGACCATCCCCGGCTACACCATGGACGGCTGGTACGGGCGGATCTACATGGGTTCGGGGTTCCTCGACCCGGACAAGCCGATCCGCAAGTACACGAAGAAGGAGCTGCACGACCTCCTCCACAAGGAGGCCACGCGGGTCAAGGTCGAGGGCGTCAACGTCACCTACGAGGGCCTGGTCCCGCGGATCCAGAAGTCGATGCTGTCCAAGGACCGCGAGGGGATGCAGCCGCACATCCGCGCTTTCGTGGACCGCGCCATCACCTTCGCCACCTGCCCGGAGTGCGACGGCACGCGGCTCAGCGAAGGAGCCCGGTCGTCGAAGATCGCGGGCATCAACATCGCCGACGCCTGCCGGATGCAGATCAGCGACCTGGCCGAATGGGTCAGCGGACTGGACGAGCCGTCGGTGAAACCGCTGCTCGGCAAGCTCCGGCACACCCTGGACTCGTTCGTCGAGATCGGCCTCGGCTACCTCTCGCTGGACCGGCCCGCCGGAACCCTGTCGGGCGGCGAAGCCCAGCGCACCAAGATGATCCGGCACCTCGGATCGTCGCTGACCGACGTGACCTACGTGTTCGACGAGCCGACGATCGGGCTGCACCCGCACGACATCCAGCGGATGAACGACCTGCTGCTGCGGCTGCGCGACAAGGGCAACACGGTCCTGGTCGTCGAGCACAAGCCGGAGACGATCGCCATCGCCGATCACGTCGTCGACCTGGGTCCGGGCGCCGGAACCGACGGCGGCACGGTCTGCTTCGAGGGCGACGTGACCGGCCTGCGCACCAGCGACACCGTGACCGGCAAGCACTTCGACGACCGCGCCTCGCTCAAGTCCGAGTTCCGCCAGGCCAGCGGTGCGCTGGAGATCCGCGGCGCGACGGCGAACAACCTGCGCGAGGTGGACGTCGACGTGCCGCTGGGCGTGCTGTGCGCGGTCACAGGCGTCGCGGGTTCCGGCAAGAGCTCGCTGATCCACGGCTCGATCCCGGCAGGGGAGGGCGTGGTGTCGATCGACCAGAGCGGTATCCGGGGGTCGCGGCGCAGCAATCCGGCGACCTACACCGGACTGCTCGACCCGATCCGCAAGGCGTTCGCCAAGGCCAACGGCGTGAAACCCGCTCTGTTCAGCGCGAATTCCGAAGGCGCCTGCCCCACCTGCAACGGTGCCGGGGTCGTCTACACCGACCTCGGGATCATGGAAACCGTTGCCACGACGTGCGAGGAGTGCGAGGGCAAGCGGTTCAACGCCTCGGTGCTGGAGTACCGCTTCGGCGGGCGCGACATCAGCGAGGTGCTGGACATGTCCGTCGCCCAGGCCGAGGAGTTCTTCGGCGACGGCGACGCCCGAACTCCCGCCGCGCACAAGATCCTGGAGCGCATGGACCAGGTGGGGCTGGGCTACCTGCGCCTCGGCCAGCCGCTGACCACGCTCTCCGGCGGCGAGCGGCAACGCCTCAAGCTGGCCACGCACATGGGCGACAAGGGCGGCGTCTACGTCCTCGACGAGCCCACCACCGGTCTCCACCTGGCGGACGTGGAACAGCTCCTCGGCCTGCTCGACCGGCTCGTGGACTCCGGCAAGTCGGTGATCGTCATCGAGCACCACCAGGCGGTCATGGCCCACGCGGACTGGATCATCGATCTCGGCCCGGGCGCCGGTCACGACGGCGGGCAGGTCATCTTCGAAGGCACCCCGGCCGACCTGGTCGCATCGGGCAAGACCCTGACCGCCCAACACCTCGCCGACTACGTGCGGGCTTGAGCCCGGACGAAGCGCCCTTCGTCCCCAGCCCGAACCACGCTCCCGGAGCCGGGTAGTCGAGGGGTTCTCCTCCGCGAGGAGAACCCCTCGTCCTCAGAGCACCCATCTTTCCCTTTCCGGAGTGATTCCCGCCGATTCGGTCGCCCATCACTCGCGACCAGGCTCTTCGCGGGCGCGCCCGAAAACGCCCTATAACGCGGTTAGCGGCCATCGGGGTGATGAGAACGGGGCAGGCGCACCTTCCCGAGGGGCAACCCGTTGGTACATCCGCCCGGCGATGTTGCCTCCAAGCGAAAGGGAACCCATGCGCGGAACCCGTCTGTTCGTGACCGCCGCCTTAGCGGCAGCAACCGCTCTGCCCCTCACCGCAGGCCCCGCAACAGCAGTCGAACGCAACCCGGTGATCTTCGTGCACGGCTGGAACGGCAGTGCCTCCAACTGGAACGAGCTGGTGGCCGACTTCAAGGCCGACGGCTACACCGATGGCGAGCTCACCGCCTGGAACTACAACACCTCGCAGTCCAACAAGACCACCGCCGACCAGCTCTCCGCCGTCGTCGACGACGTGCTCGCCCGGACCGGTGCGACCAAGGTCGACATCGTCACGCACTCGATGGGTGGCCTCAACAGCCGCTGGTACCTCAAGTTCGTCGGGGGAACCGACAAGGTCGACGACTGGGTCTCGCTGGCCGGGCCGAACCACGGCACCACGTCGGCGAACTCCTGCTTCGACGCGTCCTGCGTGGAAATGCGGCCCGGGTCGGAATTCCTGACCACCCTCAACGACGGGGACGAATCACCGGGCGCGGTCAACTACGGCACGTGGTGGTCGACCTGCGACGAGACCATCGACCCCGATGACAGCACGGTCGTCTCGGGCGCGCGCAACACCCAGACCGGGTGCATCACGCACCTCGGCTTCCTCACCGACGACGGCGTCTCCCAGGACGTCCGCACCTTCGTCGCATGACCTGAGGACCGGTGCGGGCCGGTGGATCTCGGACCGGCCCGCCCGACTCAGCTCCACTGTGGACTCATGTCGGCCCGTGCAGCTTCCCCACGAGCCCCTCGAGGACGACCGGAGCTGCGAGCACGCTTCGCTCGCGCTGTTCACATCGAGGCGCACCGCCGAGAACCTCTGATCCGGAGAAGACCTCGGCAATTTCCGAGTTCCCGCGAACGGCGGCGAATGAGCGCCGCGCATTCCACCAGACGGGACTTGCCCAGCACGCCGCCGGAAGGCTCACGACGATTCCTGCGCGAATGCGTCCCCCGCACACCGGAATCGAAATGGACGCACTTCTTCCGAACTTCCGCCACCAACCGCCCAAGCTCACCCGTTCGTGTGCTTTCGTCAACGCCGCCTCGAGGCAATTCGTTCACGTCGAGCGCACGACGAGCCCGCGCCGATCCTGATGAGGCACCATGACCAGGTGCGTCCTGCCCAAGGTGCGTCGTTCCGCTTCGAACCGATGGTCAACATCGGGATCAGCGGGATCATGGCCGTGGAAGCGTTGCCGTCCTGCGGTACCGCCGGACCAGCAGATTCGCACCGGTCTCCCGATCGCTCACTCGCCGCGCAGGACGGCGAGATGGCCGTGGCAGGTCTGTGCGAATTCCTCGAATGCGAGTCGATGCTGCCATTGCACGTCAACATCTTGGCGAGCACGGTCGCTCATGACCTGGCCTGGGCTGAAGTGCTCCGCGCGGAATTGCACAAGGCCGGGCGACTCGAGCACGAGATCACCGTCGAGATCGGCCCACCGATGAGAGAGGTGAGCGTTTCCTGCCTGTTGGCCGGCGTTGACTACCTGCGCAACTGCGGTTTCCGGATCGCCCTGGACGGCGTCGGGGATTCAGACGTCCCGCCCGCTCTGGTGGCTGACGTACGGCCCGACGTGGTGAAACTGCATCCCAACATCGTGCGGTCGCTCCCCGAATCACGCGGGCGTCTCGGGGTTCTGGACGCGATGAACGCGCTGTGCGAATCGACGGGTTCGGTGCTCGTGGCGGAGGGAGTCGAGGACGACCGGCAACTCGCGCTGCTCCGCGACCACGAGGTCCGGCGAGTGCAGGGACCGCTCTTCTCCTCTCCCACCGGGCTTCCTCCCAGCACCGTGAGCGTTCCCCAGCGCGGCGCGCTCGTGGACCGCACCGGAGAGGCGATCACGGGCCCGCGCGCTTCCGACTTCCTCTCCGCCGCCACGACGCTCCCGCTGACCACAACCGCCGATGAAGTGCGCGAAGTGCTCAACGATCACCCGGACGTCGAAAGCGTCGTCCTCGTCGACGAGGACCGCCGGCCGGTTCACACCCTCGACCGGAGCCGTTTCCTGCTGTCGGTCACAGGTCCGTACGGGCATGCGCTGCACGCCGCGAAACCTGCCTCACGGCTCGCCGACAAACCCCGCCTGGTGACGACCTCCACGCTCGCGATGAACGCCTTGGAGACCATCAGCCAGTCGAGCCGTGAACGCCTCTACGACGATGCGGTCGTGGTCGACGAGAGCGGACGATGCCTCGGCGTCGTGCGCGCGATCGATCTGATCCGAGGCATCGCGGCGATGCGCACCGACAACGCGATCGCTCTGAACCCGCTGACCGGGCTGCCCGGCAGCGACAGCATCGCGTGCGAAGTCCGCCGATGCATCGACCGCCGCGACTCGTTCACCCTCGGTTGGCTCGACGTCGATTCGTTCAAGACCGTCAACGACACCGTGGGCTTCGCCGCCGGCGACGATCTGATCCGCGGCCTCGGCCGCAGCCTCACCGACGCCGCGACCGTGCTCTCGTCGGTCAAGGTCGCTCATGTGGGCGGGGACGACTTCCTCCTGTTCGCCACCGCTGAAAGCGATCTGCAGCAGTTCGCAGACCAGGTGCTCACCCCCCAGCGGGAGGCCAACGGCGTCGCGGTCACCCTGTCCCTGGCCACGTTGGAATGCTCGGGTTCGACGGTGTCGAGCTACCAGGAGGCGTCACAACGGCTCACCCCGGTCAAGCGCATCGCCAAGAAGGTCGGCGGGACCAGCTGGGTCACCTCGCGCTTGGACGACGAGTCGATCCGGGTCAAGCGAGGGCACTGGCCGGACGACAGTTCCGAAGACGGCCAACGTCCTGCCGCATCCCACGACGAGGCCGTGCGTCCGAACCAGCCCTCGGTGCTCACCCGGCTTTACCGGTCCTCCCAGCGGTTCACCGATCTCCTCGCGGTCGCTCCCGTCGGCATCGGTTTGTTCGACGAGTCCGAGAGCCTCGTCGACGCCAATCCGGCGCTCTGCGATTTGCTCGGCTACCGCCTCGACAAGCTCCGCGGGATGACGGTCGAGCACATGACCCATCCGCAGTTCCCCGCCACGAAGCGCACCAACGCCACCGCCCCGGCGAGTTACCGGATGCTCATCCGGTCCGACGGGCAACCGGTGTACTGCGAACTGCATTCGGCGCTGTCCGTTCAGGACGACGGAAGGCAGTTCTGGCTCATGGTCTTCCAGGACATCACCGAACGCCACCAGGCGGCCGAGGCGCTGCACCACCAGGCCACCCACGACGAGCTGACGGGACTGCCGAACCGAGCTGCGATCAACGAACTGCTCAACGATCGGCTCACCGCAGCGAACCCGCAGCGGATCGCGGTTCTCGTCTGCGACATCGACAACTTCAAGCGGATCAACGACGCTCTGGGGCACGAGGCCGGCGACGACGTCCTGCGCTCGCTGGCCACTCGCTTGGAGAACAACGTGCCCGACCCGTGCACGGTGGGACGGCTCTCCGGCGACGAGTTCATCGTGACCTGCCTCGACGTGGACGATCTCGACGGTCTCGCCACGCGGCTGGCGAGCCTGCTGCGCACGGCCGTTCCGGTCAAGGGCGAGCACTTGGTGCGCATATCGGCCTCGATCGGCGTGGCTGTCTCCGACGACACCATCACCGACGGCGATGACCTCGTGCGCTTCGCCAACGCCGCGAAGACCGAAGCGCAGAAGCGCGGACCGGGACACGTCGCGCTGGCCGGACCCGATCTCATCACGTCCACCGACCAGCAAGTCCAGCTCGAGAGCCAGCTGCGGCTGGCTCTGGCGAACGACGAGCTCCACCTGCACTACCAGCCGGTCGTGGACGCCACCGGGATGACGGTCGGCGCCGAGGCCCTCGTGCGGTGGAAACGAGACGACGGCACTTCAGTGGCCCCGGGGACCTTCCTCCCCGTCGCAGAACAAGGAAACCTGCTGCGCGACCTCGACCGCTGGGTCATGCGCACCGCCTTGGAGGAAGCGAGCGCATGGCCTCCGGGACCCGACGGGACACCGATCGGGATCTCGATCAACGTCGCAGGACTCACCCCGGACGATCCCGACTTCGCAACCGAGGTCGCGGCCATGATCGACGACTCGGGAATCGACTGGAACCGAGTGGTGATCGAGGTGGTCGAGACCGAACTCGCAGACATCCCCGCCAAGCAGCTCAGCGCGATGCACCGGCTCGTCGAGCGCGGGCTGCGCTTCGCCGTGGACGACTTCGGAACCGGTTACTCATCCTTGGCGCGTTTGCAGGACCTACCCGCGCAGATCATCAAAGTCGACCGCAGGTTCGTCGCCGAGATCGACACGGACAACACCCAACTGGCCGTTGCCCGGGCGATCACCGACATGGCCAAGGCGATGGGGCGCAGGTGCGTGGCCGAAGGCGTCGAGACCGCCGCGCAATTGCGCACCTTGCGCGAACTCGGCATCGAGCGGTACCAGGGTTGGCTCTTCTCCCACGACGTGCCCGGTGGAGAACTGCGGTCACTTCTGGGCAGACCCCTGCCGCAGTTCGGTTAACGGGCAAGCAGGACCACCGACTCGCCCCGCGGGCACGCCGACCACGCAGACGCCACCGCCACGGCCGGGCTGGGTTGCGGGCGCACCGGCGACGGTCACCAACGAAAAAGCCCCTCCCGAACGGAGGGGCTTTCTAGCTCTGAGCGGTGGCCAGGGGCGGGGTCGAACCGCCGACTTCCGCTTTCAGTTCTACGATCACCGTTTCAGCTGAGGTCGCGAACGGAAAATCAGCAGGTCAGAGGTTCACCGTGAACAGGCCGCGCCGCTTTCGAACTGCCGTGAACGCGTACGGATGAGACCAGGAGTGAGACCATGCAGCTGGTCGGCGGCCCCCGACGAGCGCCCCGGCGATGTCATCAAGAAGCCGAACCGCAAGGTTGGCCGAACGGGTCTCCGCTACCGCTTCCTCACCTGGCGCTGAGCCAGGCGGGACCACCAGCCGGAAAGCCGCACCGCCCTCCGGCTGGTGGTCGTTCCGCTAGTTCAGCGCCCCCACCGCGAGCCGAGTGGCCTCGGCGACCAGGGCGTCGTCATAGCTGGCGTCCCGGTCCGCGCGGTCGCTCATCACCGCAATCACGATCGGCGCACGGCCCGGCGGACGGACCACGGCGATGTCGTTGCGCGTGCCGAAGTCGGCGGAACCGGACTTGTCCTCGACCTGCCAATCGGCCGGCACGCCCGCCTGAACGAGCTTCGTCGTGATCGGCGAGTTCCGCATAGCGCTGAGCAGGATCTCCCGCTTGTCGGCCGGGAGGGCATCCCCCAGCGCGACTTTGCGCAGGTCCGCGGCGAACGCACGCGGTGTCGTCGTGTCGCGGATGTCCCCCGGAGCGGTTTCACCGAGCTCGGTCTCGATCCGGTCCACGTGGGTCGTGGTGTCACCGAGATCCCGCAGCTCCTGCTGCAACCCGGCAGGGCCGCCGAGTTCGCGGAACAGGAGATTGCCAGCGGTGTTGTCGCTGTCCCGGACGGCGGCGACCACCACTTCCCGCAGTGTCATGCCGGTGTCGACGTGCTGTTCGGTCACCGGCGAGTACGGCTGGAGGTCCTCTCGGGTGTAGTGGATCCGTCGTTGCAGCCCTTCGACCGTGTTGCGGCGCAGCACGGCGTAGGCGGAGAACACCTTGTGCGTCGAGGCGTAGGCCCAACGCTCGTCCGCGCGCTGAGCGATCGTCTCTCCGGTCCCGGTGTCCACCGCGTACACCCCGAGCCGGGCGTGGAATCGGTGCTCCAGGCCGGCGAAGTTCGGGCTCTTGTCAGCGGCCAGCTGCGTCGGAGCCTGAACCGGAGCCGCCTGTCCACAACCGGCCAGCACGAACAACATCAGCAGAGCGGAACAGACCCGCACTACGTACCGCATCGGCACTTCACCTCTCGTTGAACGGTCGACCGCAGCTTCGCCGCCGCCGGGCCATGCTGTCTAAGACAGGAATCGACGCTTCCATGCTGATTCCGTATAAGATGAGCTCATGGACCTGGTCGGCGGCTGTCGCGCGTTCGTGAGCGTGAGCGAGTTCGGCGGGTTCACCGGGGGCGCCGCCGCCATCGGCATCCCGCAGCCCGTGGCCAGCCGACGGATCGCCGCGCTGGAAAAACACCTCGGCGAGCGACTCTTCGACCGCTCCACTCATCGCGCCCAGCTCACGCCGTTCGGGCGGAGCATGCTGCCTTGGGCGCAACGACTGGTGAACCTGGCCGATGCGATGGAGCGGGACGCGGACCGCGCCCGGCTGCGGCCGATCGCGGTCGCGGTACCCACCACGTGCAGGCGCCGTGATCTCGCCGAGCTCGATTCCGAGGCGCGGGCGCACGAACTGTTCCTGCAGTTCCGCCCCGCCCGACCCGCGCAACGCTTCGAACTCGTCCGCGGCGGCGAGGTCCGCGTGGCCCTCACTGCGGCGCCCTCCGACGAAGCAACCTGGACAGTGCCCCTGGGCGTGGCCAGCGCGGTGTCGCTGCGCAACGCGGCAGTGCACCTGGAGGCGCTGCGCATCGGCCGTGCCGCCAAGGCACCGAAGCGGCGGGTGTGGATTCAGCCGGAGGACGACGTGCCGCACATCCGGGATCCGCTGATGCACCTGCGCGATCGTCTCGGACTGCAGCCCGCTCAGGTCAGCGTGGCCGAGTCGCTGACGTCAGCGGCCGCGACCTGCTTCGGCTCCGCCGACCTGCTGCTGTGTTCGGCGGCGCAGGCCGAGGAGTTCGGCCTGCACTGGCATCGTCTCGTGGGGATCTCCCTCGATCGCGGGTACGAGATCACCGCTGACACCGGGGACGAAGCCGAGCGCTTCCGTGTGAAACTGTGGAACCCGGTCGCTCGATGCCTGGGAGGTGGGGCTCGATGAACACGGCCCGGCTCGCAGCCGACCTGGTCGAGGAGCTGGATGAGGGCGGGCTGCGCGGTTCGTTCCTCGTTCGCGATCTGCACACAGGCCGGGAGATAGGTATCGACCCGGACGTGCTGTTCCCGGTCGCCTCGTTGATCAAGGTTCCGCTGGCAGCCGCAACCGCGGAACGTATCCGTCTCGGGGAACTGGACGGCTCAGCGCAGTTGACAGTGCAGCCGGGGAGGATCAGCACGCCTGGACCCACCGGGCTGACCCGGTTCCGGTACCCAGCTCGCATTGCCGTGGACGATCTGCTGTACCTCAGCATGTCGATCAGCGACGGGGTGGCTGCGGACGCGCTGTTCGGACTCACGCCGCCTGCCGAGGTGAATCGGTTGCTGCGGGCATGGGAGCTGCACGGAATCACCGCACGTCACCTGCTGGGCGCGCTCTCGGACACCCCTGCGGAGCGGCTCCCGGCCGAGGAAGGGCACCTGGCGCACTCGCTGGCCATCAGCTCCGGCACGAGCGGACGCGGTCACCGCATTCAGCAACTGGACGTGGCGCGCGCGAACACCGGTTCGGCACGGGCTTTCGTGGACCTGCTCCAGGCACTGTGGACCACGTCCAAGATCGATGCGGTCGTGCAGTCGCGCATCCGCGAGCTGATGGGCACCAACCTGCTGCGGCAGCGCTTGGCCCCCGACTTCACCTCGGACGCCACCACCTGGTTCTCCAAGACCGGCACCCTGTTGAACCTGCGGCACGAAGCCGGCGTCGTCGAGCACGCCGACGGCCAGGCGTTCGCCATCGCCGCCCTCACCGAGTCCAGGATCTCCGCGGTGCACCAGCCAGAGGCCGAAGTGCTGATGGCCCGCGTGGCACGAGTTCTGCGCGACCACCTGCGCCACGGCTGAATTGGGACCGAAACTGAGCTGCGAAAAAGCCCCTCCCGAGCGGGGAGGGGCTTTTTCGCAGCTCTGAGCGGTGGCCAGGGGCGGGGTCGAACCGCCGACCTTCCGCTTTTCGGTTCTACGATTGCCTGTTCGACACCGGCGACCTGAGCTGTATGGCCTGGCCAGGAGGCTAGAGCGAACAGGGCCGACCGCCCTTGAACGACAACGAATGAGACCAAAACTGAGACCATCACCCTGGCAGTCCACAGATCCGCAAGCCTCGCGCATCTAACCACCTCGGCGCTCACGGCCAATGGCACGGTGCGGATCACGAAGCAGATTCGCGCTAGGCAGACAATACCCCAACGTAGAAACATCTCAGCCACCTTTACACGTCGATTTTGTTGCTCAGCAAAATTCTTGACCTGCTACTGTGGTGAACTGAAGGGCTGCATTCCACTTTTGAAGTGAGCCTGCGTGCACCCACGACCAGGCGTCGAAAATGGCTCCGCTTGCACCAACTTCGCTTAGGCGATGAAAATATACATCGCAGCTATAAGCCAGGCGTTACAGTGACCAGGAACACGTTCGCTGGGATTGAGAATCTTGTACGATTCTGTTTCGTCACGATCATTCTGATTCGAGATCCAGCGGCGGTAACGCCGATGGCTACTAGTTTTCTCATGTGGGAGAACCTCAACAATGCACACCGTAAGCTTCGATTCCGATGCCAGCGCTCAGGCCGCATTCAGCGGGGACGCTGACTTTCATGCCGAAGCCATGGCTCGTTCCTACACCACGGCCGAGGTCGAAGCTGACCAGAGCTCGCAGGCTCAGCTGATCGGCGCGGCCGCGAGCACTTTCGAGGCTGAAGGCGGCGCGGACGCTGAGTTCGACGCCACCGCTGCTAGCTACGGCAGCGCGGATTTCGACATGGTCGACACGTACTGGGGCGGCAGCGTTGAGGGCGATGTCGCCACCAGTGCCGCATCCAGCGTGGATTACACCAGCTCCCTCGATGGCGGGTTCGGTGACGCCACGTTCGCAGGCAGCGGTGAGGCGGTTGCGGAAAGCAGTGCCGCGACAGAGGCTGGTTTCTTCTTCGCCTAGGGCGTGCGCGCAATTCGGTCGGTAGCTGCAATTGCGCAAGTGCTGGAAGATGATTGGATGACTGCTTAGGATTTGCGGTAAGGGCCCGCCGCTGCCGCAGTCGTCAACCATTTCACGCAGCCCCAAGATATCGCCCCCGCCTCCGATCGGTTCGCCGATCGGAGACGGGGGCGGTTACTTCGCCGTTGATGGCGGGATCCTGCTCGGCTTGCCGTACCGGAAGGCCGAGCCGCCTTGGGAGACCTCCTCGCAGCGTTTACTCATGTAGCCGGATGGCCCTCGGCGGATCACTGGAAAGACGTGATCTTCTCAGGAGCAAGCGGCCTGTCCCTTGACTACGAGCGTGAGACTTCGTGAGACCTTGGCGTCGCATGCTCTCTTTCGAGCTTTGTGAGCGCCCTGCGGACAGCGGTGCAGCCGCGTTTGTCCACAAGTGCATGGAATGCGGAGAGCGCGGCGCTGTCCTCGTGTCCGGCGAGCTTCAGAAGAGCGCGCAGCTCAAACAGGCAAGCAGCCTCGTTAGCTATCACGGTCTCAACCTTCCTTGAAGCGATGCTTTTCGCGCTGTAATCATGATCTTCGGATCGGCAGAACGCGGGTCCGTGCCACGGCTTGCGGGAGGTACCTGGTTTCTTCGCCACGTTGTGCCTTGGCGGGTTTCGCGGCAGGCAGGGCACCTTGAAATCGGAGCGATCGCGGAACGTGTTGGCGAGGAATGCGCAGCCTGATTGTGTCTGGATCCGCGAAGCGACGGGCGGGGGCGTCGGGATCCTCGGTAGGCCACTGAGGTACGGCAGGGGCCGCCGTCGTGATCTGACCCAAGGGCGTAACAAGGCGCGTCATCTCGTAGTAGCTCATCTCGGGCTTTCTCCACAGTTGAATTGGGCCTTGGGGGCCAGCGCGGCGGTGATCAGCGCTGGCCCCAAGGTCAGCGAGAGTTCCAGCAGAATTCAGGTGGTGGTCTGTCAGAAGTCGAACACCACACCTGTTTCCACGCGCAAGGCACAGATGTTGGAATACGTTTCTTCGAACCGAACTTCGGATCCACGCCAGGTGCCTGTAGCGCTGACCATGACGGGGGCGTACTCCAGCGTGCACGCACGGGGCTCTTCTGCCTGCAAAGCTGTGAAAGATCCACCGACTTGGTCGAGCTGAGCACAGGCTTCCACCGTGTGCTTGTGGTTGCCGCCCGTCGGGTGGCAGCGCAACACGACCATGCGGCTCAAGCCCGAACCGTCGCTGGAAACAGAGAGCCTAACCGTACTCGCGACACTGTTCTTCGGTGCGGCCGACGTCTCCGTGGCGACCGCGGCAGGCGCCAGCATCGCACCGATCAGCGCAGCGCCAACAATCAAAGCGCGGCGCATCGATTTAGCAAACATTCGTCTTCCTCCAGGAAAGGGAAGAGCCACAACTCTAAGGACAAGGGGTTCAGATGTCGATCAACCGTTGCCGAAGCGTTGCACAAGCAGTTTTCGTGCCGGGTTGCTCATTGCGCGACCTCTGAGTTTGCGCCAGTGGTGACGCAGAGATATCGCGCGATTACACGCCCACCGCCAATGCGGGGCGGGGACGTTCTTTTCGACGCGCGCAACGCTATCTCGTTACAGCCTGCACAGTTTCGTTAGACCATACGGGTGATGGACCCGGAATGATCCCTGTTGAGTCGTCACAGTTAGGGAGCGCCACCGGACGTGGAGCGCGGGATGCCCTCGTCACTTGTCATGGCCTTCCGCAGTGGGCGCGGCCCTGACTGCACCGAAAACCCCGGACCCTCACGAAAAGAATCGCTTTCGCCTGGAGCAGGTGAACAATTTTCGCGTTAGTTCATGTTTCAATAACGCATACGTCGAGAAACGAATGAACTCGACTCCAACGAATCCCGGACGCGGGGAGTTAACCTTCCCGCGACTGGTGACCGCTGGTTTCCCCGGCCGACGCTCACCAGGGCCCGGGTCGCAGCGCCCTGAACTCCCCCTCCGGGCGGCGCGCGATACCTTCGTGAGGCTCCACGCCAAGCGGCGTCAGCGCCTCGGTCTATGGGCGCTGGCGCTCCCGTCGTCGGTGACGCAACTTGATTGGGCCTACCCCGGCGGAGAGATCAGTCAGCGCGCGGCCCGACGATCTGCCCGGGAGCCCGAACCCGCCGCGGTACAGGTCGGGCTCCCGGACGATCAAGATCCCCCGACCCTTCGGGGCTGTCAGCACGGCAGGCATCGTAATGAGCGGCACTGACGCTTCCGAGGTCTCGAGCTCGTCAGGCGGACAAACCTCGGTCCTCGCGCCCGTCCAGGTGGGCGACTCTAGGTGTGCGCTGTCGCGCGAGGGTTCGCGGAGGCGGGCATGTCGAGGGCGGTCGCGGCGATGCGGCCGAGCGGACACTTTGACCCGTTTGGCGTTGTCCTCGATCAGGGCACGTCCTTGCTGGCATGCTGGCTATTGCCTCCCGCCGGAGGTGTTAGCCCCCAGGGGACGCTCTGGGGCGCCGGTGGGGTTTCCGGCGGGAAGGTAGAGGACCATGTCCGAGGAGTCTTTCGGGCAGGCCTTGCGGCGGCATCGTCGTGCGGCCGGCCTGTCTCAAGCCCAACTTGCCCAGGAACTTCACCTCGACCAGGGCAATCTCTCCCGGTACGAGAACGACCGGCAACGCCCCGAGCCTGCGACCGTGGACGCCTTAGACGCGCTCCTGTGCGCTGGCGGCGAGCTCCGCTCCCTAACCAGCGCCACCACCCCGCAACCCGCGACCAGGGGCATCCCGGCCGCCGGTGCGGTGCATCCGGGTGATGAGACCGATGCGATGGAGCTGGCCCGCAGGGTCGCGGCCTCCGACATCAGCACCGAGACGCTGGCCCAGCTCGAAATGGCCTTCGACGACCTGGCCACCGCCTACCCCGCGTCCAGCCCGCACGATCTCCTGCCCCGTCTGCGGGAGCACCTGGGCTACATCTCCCAGCTCATCGACGCACCCCGCAAAACCCTCGCCGCCCACCGCCACCTCCTAGTGCTCGGCGGCTGGTTCTCCCTGCTGGCCGCCACGGTGCACATCGATCTGAACCAGCACGCGCCGGCCACCGCCCGGCTGCGCACCGCCGCAGGGCTGGCCACCCACGCCGAGCAGGACGAGATCCGCGCCTGGTGCTACGAAACCGAGGCCTGGCGCACGCTGACCGGCGGCGACTACCGACGCGCCGCCGAGCTCTCCCGACACGCGCAGTCGATCGCCCCGTCCGGGAGCTCGGCGGAGATCCAGGCGACCGCCCAGGAAGGCCGCGCACGGGCACGGCTCGGTGACGCCGATGCCACCTACCGCACCGTTGAACGCGTCCACTCGCTCTCGGCGCACCTGCCGAAGCCGGTGCCGGCCGAACACCACTACCGCTACGACCCCGGCAAAGCCGCGGCCTACACCGCCACCACCCTGGCCTGGCTCGGCGATCCCGAAGGCGAACAACACGCCCGCCAGGTCATCGCCCGCTTCCGGCCCACCAACGACGTGCATCCCTGGCCCCGCCGCTACGCCACCGCCCACCTCGACCTGGCCCTGTGCGCCGCACGCAACGGCCGCCTCGACGAAGCGGCCGACGCAGCCCAGACAGCCATCGAATCCGGGCAGGTCGCCCCGTCCAACTGGTGGCGTGCCCGTGAAGTCGTCAACCACGTCACCGCAGGAAAGCTCCCAACCGCAGGCGAACTCCAGGACTCCTACCGGACCATGACCAGCCCCTAACCTGCCTGGTTATGCGCATCAGCCCGCCGTTGATGCGCATAACCCCGCATTTCCGATCACGGGCGGTTGCGTTCCGGCAGCGTCGGGTGCATGGATGCGGCACGACCAACGCCACCGCTCGACGCGGGCCTGTGGACCAGCCCTGACGGCTGCGTCCACATCCGCAACGCCGGCACCGGAAACACCTTCTGCGGCCAACCCGTCGGCAACTACGGCACCCAACCCACCCGTGCCTGTGACGACTGCGTCGCGGTGAGCCTGCGCGAGTACGCCCGCACCCATGCCTGCGACCTCATGTGCCGGAAGCGGGCCAAGTCATGAGCGCCCCAACGAAGACCGAGCAGCGCTACGCCCACGTGTGGACCGATCACCTCGGCGTCGTGCACGAACGCCTCCAAGACGACCACGGCCAGACCCTCTGCGGCCTCAACGCCGGCGAGAGCAACCGCCCGATCTCCGCCCGCGCCTGCCGCACCTGCATCACCCACCGACTTGCATCCGAGATCCCCTAGCCACCGAGCAAGGACAAGGCCGCGCCTCCCCAAAAGATCCGCGAGAGCCTGGCACCGCGCTCCGTAATCGCTGGGCTCCGATGCACAACCCAACTCGCCGATGACCGATTGAGACCATGAAAGGTAGCGTGAGCGCACACTTGGTCCATGTCTGCCCAGGTGATCGGAGAAGCGCTCACGTGGTTTCGTATGGCTGCGAAACAGCCCGGAAAGTACGCGGGAGACCTACAGGCGGGGTGCCGTGATCCGCTCGACATGCAGCGGCGAGGCAAACACAACCGTCGGGTGTTGCCGTTGGTTTGCACAACAGCCGTGACCTCCGCCAATCCACCCATCCACTGCCAGGCATGGGGCAGACCCATCTTGGCTCGCAGGGTAGGCAGAACATGAGCCAACCCCGAGGGACCGATGGCCTTTCCGAAGTGCGCTGCATCGCTGTCGCGCTGGGGCGTCGAACTGAGCTCGTGGCGGAATTCCAGTTCGATCAGCTGCTGAAAGAGAGTCCAGAGCGAAGCGAAGCTCTCAGCACCAAAGCCCGTGGTCACTTCACCTTGGGCCGCGAGATCCTTCGGCGACGCGTAGGGCACGTTCGCATAGCGGAGCAGGTGCCGAGCCGACCCGTGCAGAACCAGACGAACCTGCTCGTCAACCGGACTGTCACCGTCAGGATCACAGAACACCACCGCCTGGCCCGCCTGGCTGACAGTAGTGACGCCAAGCCGTGCCTCGAAGTGCAGCCAGTCACGCTGTTCTGAGGGGAGCTCAGGCCAACAAGCCACGTCACGCTCGCCCCAGATTGCGTCGATTTTCCGCTTCAGTCGGGCTCGATCGATAGTGGGGGTAGCAGGATCGGCTTCGGCTTCGATCGAGCCCTTAAACAGCCCCAGAGAAGCCGAAAGTGCCGCCTTGAACCGCATAGGCCGCCGCGCCGATCCAAGATCGTTTTTCGCAGCCCAGCGCCGAACGGACCAGCCGTGGACACGGGTTGCCCACCATCACCAACAACCAACTGAGCCCCAAACTGAGACCCAAAAAAGCCCCGCCGGGATCCGGAGGGGCTTTCTTGCAGCTCTGAGCGGTGGCCAGGGGCGGGGTCGAACCGCCGACCTTCCGCTTTTCAGGCGGACGCTCGTACCAACTGAGCTACCTGGCCGATAGCGTCCGGCGTGTTGCCGTTCGCCTTGGCGACCCAGACGGGACTCGAACCCGCGACCTCCGCCGTGACAGGGCGGCGCGCTAACCAACTGCGCCACTGGGCCATGCTTCAATCTTCAGTTGTTCGTACCCCCAACGGGATTCGAACCCGCGCTACCGCCTTGAAAGGGCGGCGTCCTAGGCCGCTAGACGATGGGGGCTTGACCGATCCGAAACCGGTCCGGCCTTCGCCTCCAACCGGCTTTCCCTTTCGGGGCGCCCCGTTGGCAGTGATGAAAGCTTACGACACACGCTTCCGGCCACCCAAACCGGGGGTCCCTTTAGCCGCGCGGCACCGTCGCGGACCGCCCCAGCGCTCCGCGCCCGAGGCCGATACTAGTCCCCTGACCTGCCGAATCGCCACCATCAGGAGAGGGCCCCCGCGAGCCGCTTGGAGGCGACCGGGGGGCTCCACCAGGCCCGGAAACGGTCAAAACGGATCGTGGTGGAGTTCTGTGATCCACGACTCATGATCATCCGACTGCGGCGGCGAGCCGGACGCCGTCGACCGCCAGGCCCGGGAGCAGGACGCGCCACGACTCCTCCAGGCGTGCCGCGAGGCGTCTCGGGTCGCCCGCCACGAGCAGGTTCGTGCCGACGACCACCGCGTAGCAGAGGCGGGCCGTCGCGGCCGGGTCCACGCCCGGACGCAGCAGGCCGTGGTCGGCGGCGCGGCGGATCAGGTCGTCGAACAGGAACTCCCAGCCGTCCGTGTCGGTGCCCACGTGGCCGCACGCCAGGGACAGGCCCGCGCGCAGCAGCACGTCCTCCTCCAGGCGGCGAGCCGTGTCGCAGGTGAGGCCGACCATCGTCGCCAGGGGGTCCTGCCCGCGCTCGTACCAGCGCCCGCTCAACTCGACGAGGTGCTCGCGGTAGCGCTCGACGAGCGCGTGGGCCACCTCCTGCTTGCCGCTGAAGTGGAAGTAGAACGCACCCTTGGTGGTTCCACAGCGGCGCAGGATCGCGCTGAGCCTGGCGGCCTCGTAACCGACCTCGTCGATCTCCTCCGCCGCGGCGACCATGATCGAGTGACGAGTGAGCTGCGCCCGGTGCTGCTGTGCCATTGATCGACTCCGACCCCCGGTGGCCATGCCTGACCGCCCATGCGGGCGACGCCACGCCCGAACGGTTGATCAATATGCCACCGGAAGTTACCCCGGATGCCCGACTTTCGCCCAGCGGAACACTGGTTGTCACACGTTCGTAGAACGCCTGCCGACGGTGAGTTCGGCAGCGAGCTCCGCGCGCCTCAGGTCCGGCCGGCACGCGGCCCAGCCCACGACGCGGTCCAGGTCAGCGCGCCACCGGTGGTTGCCCGTCCTCGTCCGGGACGAGGCCTAGCATGTCCAGCAGCAGACGGCAGTCCTCCGCGCTCTCGGCGCTGCGAGCGACCGCGATCCTGGCTCGGTGCACTTGCTCCTCCGAGATGCGCGAGGGCTCGCCGACGCGCTGCCCGGGCACGGCGGACTGCTGCCGCGACTGCCCGTCTTCCTGCTGCCACAAGAACTTTCGTACGTCCAGCGACCCGTACATGACGCCTCCCAGGCCCTCGGGTTCCGGCCGCAGGTTATCCACAGGTTGTCAACAGCCGCAGCCCCCCAGAGAGTGATTCGCCTTCAACTGAGAGTAATCGCGTGCGTGGCTCGATCCACTTCGGATATTGCCTGCGTCACATCGTGCGTCCATCCCGGACAACGAACCGGACGGCGCTCGCATTCCAGATCATTGCGATCTCACGGTCCGCAACGGGCGGGCGAGACCGCCGACCGGGGCAGGCGGACGGTGCCGGATGCACGAATCGTGGCCGCAACGCTCCCCGCGAGAGGGAGGCGCGTGCCACAATCGGCGGCGCTGACACACCCCCGGTCAGCACCTGTGGAGATCCCCTCCGGCCCCCGTGCTCCTCCCCCTGGCGCGGGGGCCTTCCACGTCAGAGCGGGTTTTCGCCACAACTCACCCGATCGGAACACTCGCTGGTGGCGGTCCCGCGCCGGAGAACCGCGAGCCGAACTCCAAGGTCGCCACGATAGGCAGGCCGCAATACAACCGTTATCGTGTCCGCGTGGCTCTAGGACGAACGAAGGCGAATCGGCAGCGCAAGCCCGCCGAAGAAGCCGAACCGGACCCCGAATTCGAGTCGTACCTGGCTGCGCTTGACCCGGAGGAAAACCCCGAAACCACCGGTTCAGGGCGTCGCTTCGGTGCCGCTCAGGTGTACCAGCTGCGGCTGCCGCTGCTGGCCAACGAGCGTCTCCGCGAGCTCGCCTTCAAGCAGGGAACATCCCCGGCCTCGCTCGCGCGGGACTGGGTGATGCAGCACCTCGAGATCGCCGAAGCGGAGCACGCGGCCCAGCCGCAGGCGCAGCAGCCGACGGCTCAGGCTCCCGCGTGGCCCGGTCAGGACGGCCCCCACCCCGACAACACCCCCGACCCGATGCAAGCACGACTCGCCGGCGGAATCCCCGACGTCGAGCAGACCGAGGAGATGACCGTCCCGGTCGACCGCTATCGACCCATGTGAGACGGCGAAAGAAGAGGTCGTGGCCGCGAAGCCCCCCGCTCGCGACCACGACCTCTCGCTTTTTGCTCAGGCCGGTAGGCCGAGCTCCCTGGCGATGAGCATGAGCTGCACCTCGCTGGTGCCCTCACCGATCTCCAGGATCTTGGAGTCGCGGTAGAAGCGACCCACTGGTGTCTCGTTCATGAAGCCGTAGCCGCCGAAGATCTGCGTGGCGTCGCGGGCGTTGTCCATCGCCGCGTTCGACGAGGCCAGCTTGGCGATCGCGGCCTCCTTCTTGTACGGCTCACCGCGGAGCATCCGCGAGGCCGCGTCGTAGTAGGCCAGCCGGGCCGTGTGGGCCCGAAGCTCCATCTGGGCGACCTTGAACTGCATCGCCTGGTACTCGCCGATCTTGTGCCCGAACGCTTCGCGTTCTCCCAGGTAGCGCAGGCACTCGTCGACGCAGCCCTGGGCCGTGCCGACGCCGAGCGCGGCGATCGCCACCCGGCCCTCGGTGAGCGTGGCCAGGAACTGGGCGTAACCCCGGCCGCGTTCGCCGACGAGGTTGGCCGCCGGGACCCGGCAGTCGTCGAAGGACAGGGCGTGGGTGTCGGAGGCGTTCCAGCCGACCTTCGAGTACTTCTTGGCGACCGTGAAGCCCGTCGTGCCCGAGGGCACCAGGATCGCCGAGATCTCCTTGCGGCCGTCCGGGCGCTCACCGGTGACCGCGGTGACCGTGACGAACCCGGTCATGTCGGTGCCGGAGTTGGTGATGAACGCCTTCGAACCGTTGATCACCCACTCGTCGCCGTCGAGCACCGCCGTCGTGCGGGTGGCACCCGCGTCGGAGCCGCCGTCGGGCTCGGTGAGGCCGAACGCCCCCAGCACCTCGCCCCGGGCGAGCTTGGGCAGCCAGGTCCGCTTCTGCTCGTCGGTGCCGAAGCGCAGCAGCGGCATGATGCCCAGCGACACCCCGGCTTCGAGGGTGATGGCCACCGACTGGTCGATGCGCCCGAGCTCCTCCAACGCCAGGCACAGGGCGAAGTAGTCGCCGCCCATGCCCTCGTGCTCCTCCGGGACCGGCAGGCCGAACAGGCCCATCTCGCCCATCTTGCGCACCAGCGGGTAGGCGAACTCCTCCCGCTCGTAGTAGTCGGCGATGACCGGGGCTACTTCCTTGCGCGCGAACTCCTGCACGCTCTCGCGCAGCGCTTCGTGCTCCTCGCTGAGCCGGTGGTCAACCATCGCGTCTTCCCTCCCCTTCGGCGGTGAGAACGGCCAGCGGCTGATCGAACCCGACCGACTGCCCCTTCCTCGCGTGAACCTCGGTGACGGTTCCGTCGATCGGGGCGGTGACGGTGTGCTCCATCTTCATCGCCTCGACGACGAACAGTCGTTGTCCGCTGCGCACCTGCTGGCCCTGGGTGACGTCGGTGACCAGCACCGTCCCCGGCATCGGGGCGGTGACGACGCCGTCGGAGCGGCCGGCGGCGTCGCCGCGTTCGGCCAGCAGCCGGTGCTCGGTGAGCGCCCAGGTGTGCCCGTCCGCGGACAGCCAGGTGGTGCCGTCGACGTGCGCGCACCGGTACCGGCGGGTCCGCCCCCGGTAGGTGACGGTGAGGACGTCGCCGTGGAGGTGGCCGGAGGCTTCGGTCGACGCCGTCGTGTCCCCGGTCTCGACCGCGACCTCCACGTGCTCCGGGGCGCCCCGGAGGTGGACCTCGAGGTCTCCGCTGAAGCGCCAGGTGCTCCACGCCGGGCGACCGAGGCGCCAACCGTTGGACGCGTTCCAGGGATCGGATCCGCTGCTCGGCTGGGCCGCGATGAGGCGTTCCAGCGCTGCGGCGATGTAGGCGTGCTCGGGTACCGCGCTCTCGGTCAGCGACTCCAGGTCGCGTTCGACCAGGCCCGTGTCGAGGTTCCCCGCGAGGACGTCGGCGTGCTGCAGCAAGGCGCGCAGGAAGGCGATGTTGCTGTTCAGGCCGAGGATCGTGGTGTCGACGAGGGCCTTGTCGAGGCGACGCAGCGCGTCGGCCCGGTCGGGCGCCCAGGCGATGACCTTGGCCAGCATCGGGTCGTAGTCGGAGCCGACGCTGCCGCCCGGGCGGATGCCGGAGTCGACGCGGATTCCCGGACCGGTGGGTTCGTGTACGGCGAGGAGCTCGCCGCCGGTGGGCAGGAAGCCGCGGGCCGGGTCCTCGGCGTAGACGCGGGCCTCGACGGCGTGACCGTCGAGCGTCAGGTCCTGCTGCTCCCAGGTCAGCGGCTGGCCCGAGGCGACCCGGACCTGCTGCTCGACGAGATCCACACCGCGCTCGCCGCGCACCGCCGTGACCAGCTCGGTCACCGGGTGCTCGACCTGGAGCCGGGTGTTCATCTCCATGAAGAAGAACTCGTCCGGGCGGTCGGCGGAGACGATGAACTCCACCGTGCCGGCACCGGTGTAGCCGACCGCGCGCGCGGCGTCGGCGGCCGAGGCCCCGATCCGGGCACGCGTCTGGGCGTCGAGCAGCGGCGACGGCGCCTCCTCGATGATCTTCTGGTGCCGCCGCTGCAGGCTGCACTCCCGCTCGCCGAGGTGCACCACGTTGCCGTGCGAGTCGGCGAGGACCTGGACCTCGATGTGCCGGGGCCGCGAGACGAACCGCTCGACGAACAGGGTGTCGTCGCCGAAGGACGAACCCGCCTCGCGGCGCGCGGAGGCGATCTGGTCGTCCAGCTCGGCTTCGGCGTGCACCAGCCGCATTCCCTTGCCGCCGCCGCCCGCGGAGGGCTTGAGCAGCACCGGGAACCCGACGTCCAGCGCGGCGCGGTGCAGGTCGGCGTCGGTCATGCCGGCGTCGCTGCGTCCCGGCACCACCGGAACCCCCGCCGCCGAGACGGTCTGCTTGGCGCGGATCTTGTCGCCCATCGACTCGATCGCGCTCGCGGGCGGGCCGATGAACACCACGCCCGCCTGCTCGCAGGCGCGGGCGAAGTCGGCGTTCTCGGCCAGGAACCCGTAACCGGGGTGGATCGCCTGCGCGCCGGTTTCCCGAGCAGCGTCGAGGATCCGCTTGCCGTTGAGGTAGCTCTCGGTCGCCAGCGCAGGTCCGATGTGGACCGACGTGTCGGCTTCGGCCACGTGGCGAGCATCGCGGTCGGCGTCGCTGAACACCGCGACCGAGCGGATGCCCAGTTCACGCAGGGTGCGGACGACCCGAACCGCGATCTCCCCGCGGTTGGCGACCAGCACGGTGTCGAACATGCTCATCCCTCACATCCGGAAAACGCCGTAGGAGATCGGTTCCAACGGCGCGTTGCCCGCCGCGGAGATGGCCAGACCCAGCACGTCCCGGGTCTGCTTCGGGTCGATCACGCCGTCGTCCCAGAGCCGAGCCGTCGCGTAGTAGGGGTGGCCCTGGTGCTCGTACTGGTCGCGGATCGGCTGCTTGAACGCCTCCTCGTCCTCGGCCGGCCACTGCTCGCCGCGCGCGTCGAGCTGGTCGCGCCGGACGGTGGCCAGCACTGATGCGGCCTGCTCACCGCCCATCACCGAGATCCGGGCGTTGGGCCACATCCACATGAAGCGCGGCGAGTACGCGCGGCCGCACATCGAGTAGTTGCCCGCGCCGAACGAGCCGCCGATGACCACGGTGAACTTCGGGACCCGGGCGCAGGCGACGGCGGTGACCATCTTCGCGCCGTGCTTGGCGATGCCGCCGGCCTCGTACTCCTTGCCGACCATGAAGCCGGAGATGTTCTGCAGGAACACCAGCGGGATCGAGCGCTTGTCGCACAGCTCGATGAAGTGCGCGCCCTTCTGGGCGGACTCGCTGAACAGGATCCCGTTGTTGGCGATGATGCCGACCGGCTGGCCGTGGATGCGGGCGAAACCGGTCACCAGGGTCTGGCCGTAGTCGTGCTTGAACTCGGCGAAGCGGCTGCCGTCGACGATCCGCGCGATCACTTCGCGCACGTCGTAGGGAGTGCGCGAGTCGGTGGGCACCGCGCCGTAGAGCTCGTCGGGGTCGACCGCGGGCTCCTCGCTCGGCGCGACCTCCCACGGGCGCGGCTCGCGCGGACCGAGCGTGCTCACGATGTTGCGGACGATGCGCAGCGCGTCGGCGTCGTCCGCGGCGAGGTGGTCGGTGACGCCGGAGGTGCGCGAGTGCAGCTCTCCGCCGCCCAGCTCCTCGGCCGTGACCTCGGCGCCGGTCGCGGCCTTCACCAGCGGCGGGCCGCCCAGGAAGATCGTGCCCTGCTCGCGGACGATCACGGCCTCGTCGCTCATCGCGGGCACGTAGGCGCCGCCCGCCGTGCAGGAGCCGAGGACGGCGGCGATCTGCGGGATGCCGCGGGCGGACATCGTGGCCTGGTTGTAGAAGATCCGGCCGAAGTGCTCGCGATCGGGGAACACGTCGTCCTGCCTGGGCAGGAACGCGCCGCCCGAGTCGACCAGGTACAGGCAGGGCAGGTTGTTGTGCAGCGCGACTTCCTGCGCGCGCAGGTGCTTCTTGACCGTCACCGGGTAGTAGGTGCCGCCCTTGACCGTCGCGTCGTTGGCCACCACCACGCACTCGCGACCGGACACCCGGCCGACTCCGGTGATGATCCCCGCCGACGGGGCCTCGTCCTCGTAGAGGCCGTGGGCGGCCATCGGCGAGAGCTCCAGGAACGGCGAACCGCGGTCGAGCAGCGCGTCCACCCGGTCCCGGGGCAGCAGCTTGCCGCGCTCGACGTGCCTGATGCGCGCCTTCTCCGGCCCGCCCAGACGGGCTCGGTCCAGCTGCGCGTTGAGGTCGTCGACGAGCTTGGCGTGCTGCTCGGCGTTGCGCGCGAACTCCGGCGAGTCCGGGTCCACCGACGTGCGCAGAGCGGGCGCATCCATGGGGCACACCTTCCGCTTGGCTCGGTTAGTCGTCGTTAACTTCCGGATCCATGTTAACGCCGGTTAACCGAGTCGTCTAGTATCGAGCAGCATGTCGACCGATGCGGCGAAACCGACCCGGCGCGAGCAGATCCTGACCGCGGCGGCGGAGAAGTTCGCGCGCGCCGGCTTCCACGGCGTCGGCATCGACGACATCGGAGCCGCCGTGGGCATCTCCGGACCCGCGCTGTACCGGCACTTCCGCAGCAAGGACGCGATGCTTGCGGAGCTGCTGACCGGCATCAGCGACCGGCTGCTGCTCGGCGGCAAGCACCGGGTCGACGCCGCGTCCGGCTCGCAGGACGCCCTGGACCGCCTGGTGCGCTGGCACGTGGAGTTCGCGCTGCACAACCCGGCGCTGATCACGGTGCACATGCGCGATCTGGACTCCCTCTCCGACCGCGACCACCGCCGGGTCCGGGAATCCCAGCGGCTCTACGTCGAAGTGTGGGTCTCGGTGCTGCGCGACGCCCGTCCGGAGCTGGACCGCCCCCGCGCCCGCGCGGCGGCGCACGCGGTGTTCGGCCTGATCAACTCGACGCCGTTCAGCGCGCACCTGGACACCTCGGCCATGGCGCGACTGCTCCGCGACATGGCGCACGGGGCCATCGCAGCGATCTGAACCGGGCTCCGGATCGCGGAACCGGGGTTCCACCTAGGCGTGATCAACACCCGGTGCCGTGCGCGGGACGAAGATTGCGAGAGCGGATTCGCGGGTAAGAGCGGAGCATCGGACGTGAGAGGTCGCTCCCGCGAAGGCCGGAGGCTGGCATGGCCACCACCCAGATCCAACCGACGGCGGTGCCCACCCGGACCGCGGCCGGCAGGCGCCCGCGCAAGGGCGCGCGGTTGGTGCCCTGGCTGCGGACCACCGATCCCAAGGACATCGGGATCCTGTACCTGATCACCTCGTTCGCCTTCTTCATCACCGGCGGGGCGATGGCGCTGCTGATCCGCGGCGAGCTGGCCGTCCCCGGCCTGCAGTTCTTGTCCCAGGAGCAGTACAACCAGCTGTTCACCATGCACGGCACGATCATGCTGCTGCTGTTCGCCACTCCGATCGTGTTCGGCTTCGCCAACGTGATCCTCCCGCTGCAGATCGGCGCGCCGGACGTGGCGTTCCCGCGGCTGAACGCCTTCTCCTACTGGCTGTTCCTGTTCGGCGGCTTGATCGTGATCAGCGGCCTGCTGATGCCCGGCGGCGCGGCCGACTTCGGCTGGACGGCCTACGTGCCGCTGTCGCGCAGCGAGTTCAGCGCCGGCCCCGGCGGCGACCTGTGGGCCGCCGGGCTGATCGTCAGCGGTCTGGGCACGATCCTGGGCGCGGTCAACATGATCACGACCGTGGTGTGCCTGCGCTGCCCGGGGATGACGATGTGGCGGATGCCGATCTTCACCTGGAACATCCTGGCCACCAGCATCCTGGTGCTCATGGCGTTCCCGATCCTGACGGCCGCGCTGTTCGGGCTGCTGGTCGACCGCCACCTCGGCGGGCACGTCTTCGACCCGGCCCACGGCGGAGCGATCCTCTACCAGCACCTCTTCTGGTTCTTCGGGCATCCCGAGGTCTACATCGTGGCGCTGCCGTTCTTCGGGATCGTCACCGAGATCCTGCCGGTGTTCAGCCGGAAACCGCTGTTCGGCTACACCGGGCTCGTGCTGGCCACCATGGTGATCATGGGGTTGTCCGCGATCGTGTGGGCGCACCACATGTTCGCCACCGGCGCCGTGCTGCTGCCGTTCTTCTCGTTCGCGACGTTCCTGATCGCGGTGCCGACGGGAATCAAGTTCTTCAACTGGATCGGGACGATGTGGAACGGGCAGGTGACGTTCGAGTCCCCGATGCTGTTCTCGGTCGGGTTCATGGTGACGTTCCTGCTCGGCGGCCTGACCGGGGTCCTGCTCGCCTCACCGCCGCTGGACTTCCACATCACCGACACCTACTTCGTCGTAGCGCACTTCCACTACGTGCTGTTCGGCACGATCGTGTTCGCGGTGTTCGCCGGGGTCTACTTCTGGTTCCCGAAGATGACCGGCCGGATGCTCGACGATCGGCTGGGCAAGCTGCACTTCTGGCTGACGTTCGTGGGTTTCCACCTGACGTTCCTGGTGCAGCACTGGCTCGGCGACGAGGGGATGCCGCGCCGCTACGCCGACTACCTGGTCACCGACGGTTTCACGGCGCTGAACACCGTCTCGACCATCGGCGCGTTCGTGCTCGGCGCCTCGATGCTGCCGTTCCTCTACAACGTGCTCACCAGCTACCGCTTCGGCACGCCGGTCGACGTGGACGACCCGTGGGGCCACGGCAACTCCCTGGAGTGGGCGACGTCCTGCCCGCCTCCCCGGCACAACTTCACCGCGCTGCCGCGCATCCGGTCGATCCGCCCGGCCTTCGAGCTGCACTACCCGCACATGGCCGATCGCCTGGCGGCCGAGGCGCACGTCTCGCTGCGCGGCGGTCCTGGGCCGAACGGGCGATGACCTCCGTGGCGCGGTTCATAGTCGGACGAGGAAGAACGCAGGCCTGCGTACTGTTGAACGTGTGCGGAGCGCCATCGTCGGCGCAGAGCTGAATCGTTTCCGTCGACGCGCACGCACCGAGGCGATGACCGCCTGACAACGCCCGTGCAGTGCAGCGCGCGCGGAACAGACCACCACCTTCTTCACCACACGGGGGACTTCCTTGCCCATTGCCCTGTTGGCCCTGGCCATCGCCGCATTCGGGATCGGAACGACCGAGTTCGTGATGATGGGGCTGCTGCCTGAAGTGGCCACCGACCTGCAGGTGTCGATCCCCGACGCCGGCGGTTACATCTCGCTGTACGCACTCGGCGTCGTCATCGGCGCGCCCGCGCTCACCATGATCGGCCTGCGCTCCCGCCGCAAGACGATGCTGCTGAACATGCTGGTGCTGTTCACGGCCGGGAACCTGTTCTCCGCGTTCGCGACGAACCACGAGACGCTGCTGGTCGCCCGGTTCATCTCCGGGTTGCCGCACGGCGCGTTCTTCGGCGTCGGCGCGGTCGTGGCCGCCGGCCTGGTCGCCGCCGACCGTCGCGGGCAGGCGATCTCGATGATGTTCATCGGTCTCACCGTCGCCAACATCGTCGGCGTGCCGATCGGCACCCTGCTCGGGCACGCCCTCGGGTGGCGCTGGGCGTTCGGCCTGGTCGCCGTGATCGGCGTGATCGCGCTGGCCGCCGTGGCGGTGCTGGTGCCCAAGCAGCCCAAGCCCACCGAGGTCAGCCTGCGCGGTGAGCTGCAAGCGTTCCGCCGCCCGCAGGTGTGGCTCGCCTTCGCCGTCGTCGTGTTCGGCTTCGCCGCCATCTTCTCCTTCTACAGCTACATCAAGCCCGTGCTCACCGACGTGTCCGGCTTCAGCGCCACCGCCGTCACCCCGCTGCTGGCCGTGTTCGGCGTCGGCATGACCGTCGGCACCGCGGTGGGCGGCCGGCTCGCCGACCGCTCGCCGCTGAAGACGCTGTGCGCGGGCATCTCCGCGCTGGCGGTGTCGCTGGTGGTGTTCGCGCTGACCGCGCAGAACCCGATCATGGCTCCGATCATGGTCTTCCTGATCGGCGCGACCGGTTTCACCGCGATCCCGAGCATCCAGGCCAGGATCCTCGACGAGGCCAAGGAGGCCCCGGCGCTGGGTTCGGCGAGCATCCAGTCCACCTTCAACATCGCCAACTCGCTGGGCGCCTACCTGGGCGGCGTGGTGATCGCCGCCGGGTTCGGGCTGGTCTCGCCGAGCTGGATCGGCGCGCTGCTGGCGCTGGTCGGACTGGGCTTCGCGGTGCTGTCGGGCCGGCTGGACAGCCGCCCGAAGCGGGGTGGCGTCGTGGCCTCGCACCAGGCATCGCCCGCGACCGAATCCGAGCTCACCGCCTGATCTGCGGTTGCTCAGCTCACAAGAGTGCTCTGGAATGCAAGGGGCCCTGAATCGGTTCCAGACGACCGGGGCCCCTTGGCCAGACCAATCCCGAATTCGGTGGAGGAAACACGCACATGACTCAGGTTCCGAACGTCACGCTGAACACCGGTGCTTCCATGCCTCAGCTGGGTTACGGCGTCTTCCTGGTTCCGGCCGACGAGGTCATCGCCCCGGTCCGCGCAGCGATCGACGCCGGGTACCGCAGCATCGACACCGCGAAGGTGTACGGCAACGAGGAAGGCGTGGGCAAGGCCATCGCCGACTCGGGCGTCAAGCGTGAGGACCTCTTCGTCACCACCAAGCTGTGGAACGACGACCAGGGCTACGACAGCACGCTCCAGGCGTTCGACGACAGCCTGTCCCGATTGGGCCTCGACTACGTGGACCTCTACCTGATCCACTGGCCGGTTCCGAGCCAGGACGCCTACGTCGACACCTGGAAGGCGTTCGAGAAGATCTACAACAGCGGCCGCGCCAAGGCCATCGGCGTGTCGAACTTCCAGATCCCGCACCTGCAGCGCCTCTTCGACGAGACCAGCATCGTGCCCGCGCTCAACCAGATCGAGCTGCACCCGAACCTGCCGCAGGCCGAGCTGCGCGCCTTCCACGCCGAGCACGGCATCGCCACCGAGGCGTGGAGCCCGCTGGGCCGCAACAACGGTCTGCTGGACAGCGCCACGGTCGCCAACCTGGCGGAGAAGTACGGCAAGACCCCGGCTCAGATCGTGCTGCGCTGGCACATCGAGCTGGGCAACGTGACCATCCCGAAGTCGGTCACGCCCTCGCGCATCAAGGAGAACATCGAGGTCTTCGACTTCGAGCTCGCCCAGGACGACGTCAAGGCCATCACCGCCCTGGAGACCGGCGTCCGCGTCGGCCCGAACCCGGACGAGATGTGAGCCTTCGCCCTCGCTGAGAAGACCCCCGACCGCCACTGGTGGTCGGGGGTCTTTCGTCTTCGCGGGTCAGGCGACGCGGAGGCGGGGTTTCGGGGACAGGGAGCGCAGGACGTTGCTTCCGGAGCGCAGCGAGACGACCTGGCTGTGGGTGGCCAGCCAGCGCGGGAAGCGGGCGAGGCGCTGGATCGGGGTCCGCCGCTGCGCCGAGGTCAGCGCCGCCGTGCGGGAGACCTTGAGGACCCGCGGGCGGCGTTCGAACTCGTAGGCGCGCAGCCGCTCGGCCGGGGAGCCCTCGGCGTCGGCCATGTACTGGGTGAGCAGCCAGGCGTCTTCGAGCGTCTGGTTGGCCGCCTGGGCGACCGCGGGCGGCATCGCGTGCACGGCGTCGCCGAGCAGGGTGCTGCGCGGCCCGCCCCAGATGTGCGGGACCTTGTGCCGGATGTGCGGGAAGAAGCCCAGGTCGTCGTCGGTGACGGAGGCCAGCAGCGCCTCGACCGGACCCGGCCAGCCGCGGAACATCTCGCGCAGCTCGGCGACCGTGTGGACCCGGTCGCCCTCCTTCCACGGCATGTCGAACCACCAGTGCAGCAGCCCGTCGCCGGTGGGGATGAGCCCGCAGTGCGCGTTGCGCCCGGCGATGTTGAGCGTCTGCCTTCCCGTGGCGACCGGCAGATCGCTGCGGGTCAGCCCCTGCCAGCTGGCCCAGCCGGTGGGCTTGGCGGGATCACCGCCGAGGACCTGCTGGCGCACCACCGAGCGCTGCCCGTCGGCGCCGATGAGCACGTCACCGACCGCGCTGGAGCCGTCGGCGAAATCGACCCGCACGTGATCGGGTTGCTCGCTGACCGAGACGCAGCGTCGGCCGAACTGCAGCGCGCCCGCAGGCAGCGCGGAGGCCATCTCCGCGATCAGCTCGCGGCGCGGGATCTGCACGGTCGGCGACCCGAGCCGCTCGGTGACCTCGTCCAGATCGGCTTCCCAGAGCAACCGGCCGGATTCGGTGAGTGACCGGAGGCTGTCGAGCTGATGCCCCCGGCCGGTGATGTCCACCCCCAGCTCGCGCAGCGCCGCGGTGCCGTTGCTCCACACCGTGATGCCCGCGCCAGACGTCCTCAAGGCGTCGTGGTGCTCGTAAACTTGCACGTCATGGCCTTTGCCGAGCAATCCGTTGGCGATTGCGAGTCCCCCGACTCCGGCTCCGATCACGAGAACTCGCATCGTCTCCATCCGTCATCCCCGACGTAGCTGCCCCGACAATTTTATCCACTCGACCGTATGTACCGAATTGTCCTTGGTCACACGCCGTGAACGACCTTGCCGCACCCGATCGGGACAGGTTTTCGGAAAATGAGAACTCGCCTAGGCACCGGGGTACCCGAGAACTATGTTGCCTGCCATGAGCCCACGTGTTGCACCACCGTTCCGGGCCGACCACGTCGGCAGCCTCCTCCGCCCCGAGCGCCTGCTGGAAGCCCGAGACTCGCACGCGGCCGGCCGAATCGACGACGCCGAGCTGCGCGGGATCGAGGACGAGGCGATCACCCAGGTCGTCAAGATGCAGGAGGACATCGGCCTGCAGAGCGCCACCGACGGCGAGTTCCGCCGCAGCTCATGGCACATGGACTTCCTGTACCAGCTGGACGGCGTCGAGCGCGTCGACGACAACAGCCTCAAGGTCCAGTTCCACAACTCCCAGGGTGACATCGAGTTCATCACCCCCGACCTGAAGGTCACCGACAAGATCAAGCTCTCGGGCACGATCTTCGCCGACGCCTTCACGTTCCTGGCCTCGAAGACCACCAGGAACACGCCGAAGCTGACCATCCCGTCACCGGGCATGCTCACCTACCGGGGCGGCCCCGCGGCCGTCGACTCCAGCGTCTACCCGGACATGGCCGAGTTCCGCGCCGACCTGGCCGCCGCCTACCGGGCTGAGGTGCGCGCGCTGGCCGACCTGGGCTGCCACTACCTGCAGCTCGACGACACCAGCCTTGCCTACCTCAACGACCCGAAGCAGCGCGAGATGCTCAACGCCCGGGGTGAGGACGGCGAGAACGCGCACGTCAAGGACATCGAGCTGATCAACGAGTCGCTGCGCGGCCGCCCGGACACGCTGACGGTGACCACTCACATGTGCCGGGGCAACTTCCGGTCGTCGTGGGTCGCCGAGGGCGGCTACGACTTCGTCGCCGAGGCGCTGTTCGGCCGGTTGGAGGTCGACGGCTTCTTCATGGAGTTCGACGACGAGCGCTCGGGCACCTTCGCCCCGCTGCGGTACGTCCCCAAGGGCAAGCACGTGGTGCTGGGCCTGGTGACGACCAAGCGCGGTGAGCTGGAGTCCAAGGACGACCTCAAGCGCCGCATCGACGAGGCCGCCAAGTACGTCGACCTCGACCAGCTGTGCCTGTCGCCGCAGTGCGGATTCGCCTCGACCAAGGACGGCAACGCCCTGACCTACGAGGAAGAAGTCGCCAAGCTCCGCCTGGTCGTGGAAACGGCGCAGGAGGTCTGGGGCTGATCGTTCGCGGGCGGTTGCGGAGTCCTCGTCTTCCCGACCAGAGCAACTCGCACCGCCGCAGGTTCTGAGCGGCTTCGTGGTGAGGACGGCCGTCGCGTCGTGCATCGGACATGCACGAGCGACGGCAGCCGCAGTCCATGGAGCCGCTCAGGTTCCGCTACCGGCACCGCTGAGCACGGCGACCACCGCCAGACGGATCTCAGGCCGCTTCTTCGAGGAAGCGCCCTGCTACCAGGCCCGGTTCTTCGGCGCCGTCGAATCTCACCCAGAGGACCGGGCCTTCGAAGACCTGCGGGAGGCCCGTGGCGGTCTCCACCACCGTGCCCTCCTGATCACGGAACCGGCCGAACGTGGCACGCACCCGCACGCCTGGTTCAAACGGGCTCGATGATTGCTCCATGAGGGTGGACGGTACGGGGCGGCACCGACAAGGCGGAAATCGCCCGTCCCTTCCATGAAAATCCCCACACGCCGATCGTTGAACCCCCAGGTGGGAGGATGGCCGGGGGAGGGTTGATGCGGACGATCAAGCGGTCGGGCGAGCACGAGATCGAGGTGCGCAGGTCCCGGTTCATCTGCTCGTTGGCGCGGGTGACCGAGGAGTCCGAGGCGCGGGAGTTCATCCAGCTCCAGCGCAAGACGCACCACGACGCCCGCCACCACTGCTCGGCGTTCGTCCTCGGCGACTCAGGCGAGATCCAGAAGTCCAGCGATGACGGCGAACCCGCGGGCACGGCCGGGGTGCCGATGCTGGAAGTGCTGCGCCGCAACGAGATCACCAACACCGTGGCCGTGGTGACCCGCTACTTCGGCGGGGTGCTGCTGGGCGCGGGCGGTCTGGTCCGCGCCTACGGGGGCGCGGTGTCGGCGGCGCTGGAGCACGTCGGAACCCTTCAGCGGCGACCGGTGCGGGTGCTGCTGGTCGAGGCCGACTACGTGCTGGCGGGCAGGCTCGACAACGATCTGCGGTCGGCCGGCTACCAGGTCGCCGACACCTCCTACGACGCCGCGGTCCGCTTCCACGTCCACGTGCCGGTGGAGGACGTCGACGGGTTCCACGCGTGGCTGGCCGAGAGCACCGGCGGAGCCGCCCAGGCCGCCGAAGGCCCGCTCGTCCACGCCGAGATGTAGATCAGGACGCCGCCGACGTGGTGGCCGCGGCGGTGTCGGCGGGAGCTGCGGGAGGCCGTCTGTCGCCGGGCTTGCCCGCCACCGCCGCGATCGTGCCGATGAGCGCCCCGAACAGCAGGCCGAGGACCACGTCGTGCGGGTAGTGCACGCCGATGTAGACCCGCAGGAACGCCTCCAGCAGCGCCGCGACCGCGACCACCGCTGCCACGCGCCGCCACAGCGCGGCCGTGGTCACCGCGAACGCCGCCGCCGTGGCCGAGTGCCCGCTGGGCAGCGAGAAGACCCCGACCTCGCTGCAGTGCTCGACCGTGGGGATGGGCAGCGTGAAGCACGGCCTCGGCTGCTCGATGATCTCCTTGACCAGGCCGTTGAGCACCCACGTCGAGCCGCCGGAGAGCAAGATCGCCAGCATGGCCCGAACCCGCCGGTCGACTCTCCACCAGACGAACACGGCGAGGGGGATGAACGCGAGCAGCAGGGCATCGGTCAGCACCACCGCGACGGCCTGCACCCAGGCCGGAGAAGCCACACCCCACCCCGCGATGACACGGAACAACTCGGAGCTGAAATCCACCACACCCACCCTAACCGGATTCCCGCCCCTCGCTCGGCACACCGGCCGGTGCGGCGTTCCCGAAGGAACTCCACGAGGACCCGATCGCGAATTCAGCGGAAATCCGTTACCGCGCACCAGAGCCGGGTGTATGAGTGGAGGGAACCGATCTCCTGGGAGGGGTCTGCGATGCGTTCGCTGATCGTCGGAAGTGCCGTCGTCATCGCTGTTCTGGGGCTGGGCGCTCCGGCGAGCGCGGAAGGAGCGCTGGACCCGCTGGTGGGTTCGGCCGCTGAGCGCGTGGCGCTGTCCGACCAGGTCGCGGCGGCCAAGTGGGGAACGGATTCGCCGATCGAGGACCCCGAGCGCGAGCAGCAGGTCCTCGACGGTGTCGCGGTGCGGGCGGCCGAGCTGGGGCTCGACCCCGAGGAGGCCGAGCGGGTGTTCCGCGACCAGATCGAGGCCAGCAAGCTCGTGCAGCGGGGGCTGCACGCGCACTGGCGCGCCCACCCCGACGAGCAGCCCACCGAGCGGCCCGATCTCGGTGAGATCCGCCCCGAGCTGGACCGCCTGGGGGAGACGATCCTGCTGCAGCTCCGCGACACCGACGAGCTGCGCGACGGTCCGTCCTGCGACGGGCGGCTGGTCAGCGCCTACGTCCACACCGCGCGCGACCTCACCGTCCTGCACCAGGCGGGACTGGGCCGGGCGATCCCCTCGATCTGCTCCTGACCTCTGCTCAGGCCAGCGCCTGGTAGGTGGTGGTCTCGAAGTCCTGGAAGTGCGGGGCGCCGCCGGTCAGCGCGCGCTGCGTGAGCAGGATTCCGATCAGGTCCTCGGCCGGTTCGGCGAAAGCGGTGGTGCCGAAGCCGCCGCTCCAGCCGAACTGGCCGACCCCCGCCAGACCGACCCGCCTGGTCACCACGCTCTGCCCGAACGCCCAGCCGACGTTGTCGGGCAGAGTGGCCGCGGGATCGGGTTTCTGCGACTCGACGAGACGGTCCGTGGTGAGCAGGTCGACCGAGGCGCGGGACAGCACGCGGGTTCCCCCGTGCTTCCCGCCGTTGAGCAGCATCCGGTAGAACGCGAGGAAGTCGTCCGCCGTGGACAGCAGTCCGCCGGCTCCGGAGCCGAAAGCGGGCTCCTCGGAGGCGGGTGCGGGGAACGGGACGAGCACGCCGTCATCGAGCATGTAGACGGTGGGGACGCGCGACTCCGCCGAGGTGCGGAAGCCGGTGTCGCGCATCCCGAGGGGCTCGAAGATCCGCTCGCGCAGCAGGTCCGCGAGCTTCCGGCCGGTCGCGCGGGCGATCAGCACCCCGAGCACGTCCGATCCCGTGTGGTAGAGCCACTGGTCACCCGGCTGGTACGCCAGCGGCAGCTCGCCGAGCCGCCGCATCCACTCGTCGGTAGCCACGCCCGGGTCGACCGGTGACGGCGACAGGCCCGCCTCGTGCATCGCCTTCGCGATCGGCACGTCCCCGGGCACGGCGCCGAGCCCGAAGGTGAAGGTCAGCAGGTCTCGCGCGGTGATCGACCGAGCAGCCGGGACCGTGTCCGACAGCGGAGCGTCCGGGCTGGTCAGCACCCGCCGATCGGCGAGTTCGGGCAGCAGCTCCTCGACCGGGTCGTCGAGCCGCAGCACGCACTCCTCCACCAGGCTCATCACGGCCGCGGCGGTGATGGGCTTGGTCATCGAGGCGATGCGGAAGATCGTGTCGCGCCGCACGGGCTCGCCGCCGATCGACAGGTTCCCGTGCGCGGCGATGTGGGTTTCCCCGCCGCGGCTGACCGCGGTCACCGCGCCGGGGAGCGTGCCGTCGGCGACGTGGCCGTCCATGACCTCGCGCATCCGCGCCAGCCTGGCCTGATCGAATTCCACCGTCGTCCTCCTTCGGATACTTCGAGTGTCGACTCGACGGCACCCCGGAACTCATCGGCGCCGGAAGAGCCCGACCTGGAGGAAGTCCACGCCGAAGAGGGGTGACTCCGGCGGCTGGGCGCGCATCGGCCGGACCTCCACGGGGATGAGGTCGGCGAAGACGCCCCTCAGCTCGTCGGGGGTGTAGGCGAGACCACCGGCCAGGACGCCCCGGCGGTAGAGCTCCAGATCGGGGAGTTCGGTCCCGGAGTTCGCGGCTCCGGCGACGAAGCAGCTGATCGCCAGGTGCCCGCCGCGGGCGAGGAGCCGATCGAGCAGGTCGAGGTAGCTGATCCGCCGGTGCGGCGGAAGGTGGTGGAAGCAGCCCGAGTCGTAGATGAGGTCGTAGGGACCCGCGAGGTCGGCGGTGAAGGCGTCACCCTGGTGGGAGCGGACCTCCGGGGCCCGCTCCCGGGCCCACGCGATGGCGGTGGCGGACAGGTCCACCGCGTCGACGTCGAACCCGGAGGCGACCAGGTGCGCGGCGTTGCGGCCGGAACCGCACCCCAGGTCCAGCGCGCGGCCCGGGGTCAGCATCCCCCCGTCCAAGTAGGACACGAGACTTTCATCCGGCTTGGCGGCGAAGAACGGGACGTCGCGGTCGTGGTCCTCGTAGAAGCGGTCCCAGAACGGTTCCGGCGCCGGGAAGACCTCGTCGAGCATCCGCAGCAGACCGTCGACGTCGCGCACCGAACGAGCAGCATCTCCCATCCGGTCATCCTACCGAAAAACCAAGCAGCGCAGGGGAAATCATCGACTCCAGAGGTGTTTCGAGGCCAGTCGCGCGCCCTCCGCCAGGGCCGAGAGCTTCGCCCACTGGATCTCCTCGTGGACCCGCTTCACGAAGGCGCCCTGCGCGAACCCGCAGTCCGTTCCGGCGAGCACGTTGTCCCTGCCGACGACACCCGCCAGCCGAATCAGCCGCTGCGCAACCAGCTCCGGGTGCTCGACGACGTTGGTGTGGTGCGTGACCACGCCAGGGATGAGCTTCTTGCCGTCCGGCAGCTTCACGTCCTCCCACACCCGCCACTCGTGCTCGTGCCGCGGATTGGCCTGCTCCATCGCATAAGCACCCGCGTTGACCTGCAAGATCAGGTCGATGACGTCGCGCAGCGGCGGGTCGAACGCGTGCGGGCCGTGCCAGCTGCCGAAGCACACGTGGTACCGGACGCGCTCCTCCGGCAATCCCTCCAGCGCGTGGTTGAGGGCCCGCACGCGCAGCTCCGCCCAGCGCCGGTAGTCGTCGTAGGAGCCGCCCCCGGCCAGGATCGTGTCGCACTCGTGCATCAGCACCGCGTCGTCGACCTGCAGCAGCAGGCCGCTGTCGACGATCGCCCGGTACTCCTGCTTGAGCACGTCGGCGAGCGCGAAGACGAACTCCTCCTCGGAGTCGTAGTGCTCGTTGGTCAGCCAGTAGGCGCTCGCCGGCGCGACCACCGGCAGGAAGGCATCGACGCCTTCGTGCTGCGCCACAGCTGCTTTCACGTTCACGATGTCGCGGTCGATCGCGGTCCGGTCGTAGCGCAGCGGACCGGTGCAGCACCAGGCCGACGGCGCCCGCCTCTGCGCGCTGCTCTTGCGGACGGCCGCCTCGTCGAGCGCGTCGAGCTCGGCGTAGGCCCCGGGGAACGCCTGCCGGTCGCGGCTCGGCGGGAGCATGCTCGGGCCGACGAGTTCGATCGGCCGCGACTCCAAGCCGCTGACCCGCTCGTAGAGGTAGGTGATCCAGCTGACCTTGCCCATCTCACCGTCGTCGACGACGTCGACACCCGCCTCCACCTGCTTGCGGACGACGTCGTCGACGGACTCGGACAGGCGGAGCCGGTAGGCGTCCTCGTCCACGGCCGCACCTCGGGCCTTCTCGGACAGGAACGACAGGAGTTCGGTCGGACGGATCAGACTTCCGGTGTGCGTCGCGAGGATCCTGCTCACGGCTCTCCTTCTGCCGACAACCCTGACGAACACGGCCCCCAGGACCGCACTCAGAACCCTTCTCCACCCCCAGCCCCCGGTCAACACTTCGACCACGACCCGGCCCCTCCAAGAGCGTTGCGGGCGGTTCTGGCCCCGAACCGCCCGTGATGCCCGGTCAGTTCAGACGGGAACCGAGAGGAAGTCCCACGAAGACGATGTCCTCGGGACGGCCGTCGAGATCGGCCACGGCGGGCAGACGTCCCCACTCCTGGAAGCCGTGGGACCGGAAAAGGCGGAGGCTCCGCTCGTTGGAGGCGAAGATCGTGGTCGCGATGGTCCGGAAGCCCAGTTCCGCCGCCCGCGCGATGGCCTGGCTCAGCAGGTACGCGCCCTGGCCGCTGCCCCGGTGCTCGGGATGCAGGTACAGCGCCAGGTCGGCGGTGACGTCGTAGCCCCGGCGCCCGTTGAGGAACGGCTCCAACGACACGTAACCGGTCACGACCTCCGGCCTCCCGGGCTCGTGACCGACCCAGATCGGATGGCGCCGCGGATCGGACTCCGCGAACCAGACCTCCCGGGAGGCGACCGTGATCGGCTCCAGATCGCAGGTCGCCGCGCGCTCCGGGATCACCGAGTTGTAGATGTCCACGATCGCGGGCAGGTCCTCGCGCGTGGCGAGCCGGTGCTGGTAGGTCAAGACGTCGCTCACCCCTCGAGTTCGGCGGAAGCGCGCATCCGGTACGCCCGGCAGCGCGGCTCCTGGGATGTCCTGGTGTGACCTCGGTCCGAATTGCCGCTACCGCGAGCCGCGAAGATCATCCGGACCTTGTAACCTTGGGCACGCGGGCCGTTAGCTCAACTGGCAGAGCAGCGGACTTTTAATCCGCGGGTTCAGGGTTCGATCCCCTGGCGGCCCACCAAAAACCCCAGGTCACAGGCCTGGGGTTCTTTGTTGCCGAGGCCCGGTTGCCAATTAATTGCCAACTTTCCCCGGCCCCTCGATGGGCACCACGAAGGCCAGGGCTTCGGCACTGGCGCGGGACTGCTGACCCCGACCGAAGTACACGTCTTGGGTCATCGACACCCGCGAGTGGCCCAGCAGGTCGGCCACCTGGCGAGCGGTCAGGCCAGCTTCGTCCAGCAGAGTCGCGACCGTCTTGCGCAGCGTGTGGAAGGTCACCCACTCGTAGCCAGCGCGGGTCCGGAACGGTGCCCACGTCCGGTTGTAGACGTTCGACGCGTTGAGGTACCCACCCTTCGTGTTGACGAAGATCGGCTTACCAGGATCAACCTCACCCAGTTGCTCAGCACGTTCCCGGAGCATGTTCACCGCCCAATCGGGGAGCGCGATGTCTCGCGCCGATCCGTCCGTCTTCCCATCGTTGCGCAGCGCACCCTTGCCGCGTGCACGGATCAGGTTGCCGCTCATCCGCAGCTTCTTGGACTCCGGATCGAAGTCCTCCCAGTGAGCACCCAGAGCCTCACCGGCTCGTTCGCCCGTCGCGATGAAGAAGCGCACCAGGTCAGGCAGGTCCCGCTTCTTCGCCTTCTCATCCTGGTCAAGGATCTTGAGCAGGTCGCTCAGTTCGCCCTTGGTCAAAGCCCGCGGCTTCTTCCGCTTGATCTTGGCTCTCCGCTCGGACAGGGCAGCGATGCCCTTCGTTGGGTTGGTCTCGACAGCCCCAGCCTGAATCGCAAAGATCATGACGTTGCTGATCACCGCTTTGACGAGCTTCGCCAGAGTCAGGCTGTTGCCCTTGAGCTTCGACTGACAGAGCTTGTTCACCACCGGTGTCTTCACCTCGTACAGCCGCAGCTCACCAAGACTCGGCTTGACGTGGTTCTCGTAGACGTTCTCGTACGTGTCCAACGAAGTCAGCGAGTATGTGCCGTTCTCGGCGTCCTTCCTGAACTGGTCGAACCAGGCTTCGGCAGCATCCGCGAACAGCGATGTGGCCGCGAGGTCGATGCCGTCAGACACCGGCACCAGGTCTTTGATCGCATCCCGGACAGCCTGCCGAGCCAGCTCCTTGGTCCGGCCGCGGCGACGCACGTCGGCATAAGTCCCGTCCTCACGCCGGTACCAGGCCCTTGCCGACCAGGACTTCCCGACCTGCTTGACCGAGACCTCCCCCATCGTTCCCAGCGGGAGCGGCAAACGACCCGCCATCTCAGATCACCCCCGCAGCTTGGGACTCGAACCAGTCCTCGACGTCCTCGGGCTTGAACCTGACGTACTTTCCGATCTTGCGCCCAGTCGGGCCGTATCCACGGCTGCGCCACTGGTAGAGCGTGCCGACCGGCACACCCAGGTAGCTGGCGACGTCGTCAATTCCCCACAGATTGCGCATGGTCAGTCCTTCCTTTCGTTGGCGTAGCGGTGTTTTCGTGCCTCGCGTTGGCGGTCGGCGATGGCGAGTGCGAGTTCCTGTTCCTCGGGGTCGCGGTGGCCGATGCTGGTCATCGCCCAGTGGTTGATCACGGCCACGGACTCGGCGGTGACGCCGATTTCGTCGAGATTCTTTTCCAGCCGCCAGGTCTGGCGGTCGCCCCGGATCTGCTTGAAGGTCGTGGAGTAGCGCTGGGACTTGGACAGGAAGTGCCCTCGGAAGGCGAGCATGTGACACCAGCGCCGCAGGTTGAGACCTTCGAGCTCGTCCAGGCCGCCGAGGTCCCACGCGGTGCGCATGATCTGCTTGTGGTGCTCGCTGGCGTCCAGGAGCTCGATGTGCTCGCGGGAGCGGATCGGCCGGTCTGCGGCTTCGGACTTGCCGGTGCCCTTGGTGGCGTACTTGGCGACGTAGGAGGCCAGCCGGTCATCGGTGATGGCGCCCTGGTCGTCTTCGACCTGGTGGGCATCCACCGCACGGATCAGGCGGACGTCGATCTGTTCGCCCCAGGTCAGCAGCCGCGTGCTGGGGTCGATCTCGGGAGCTTCGACGCCGGTCGCGGCGTGTGCGGCGTGGACGGCGTCGGTGAGCAGATCAGCCGTGGCCCACGAGGGCGCGGCGTCAGCGGCTCCTTCGGGGCCGTCGAGGCGGATCATTGCGTGGAAGTGGATGGTGCCGCGCTTCTGGAACTCGGCGACCTTGGCGTAGGACAGCCGGGCGTGGTCCTTGAGCTGCTTCTCGGTGATGCCGGCCGCGCGGGCGATGTGCCGCCGGAGATAGATGGTGAAGCGGTTCCACAGCTTCCCGGCGTGGGCCTGCCACAAGACGTGGCCGGTGTAGTCGTAGCCGCTCGGGTCGATGGGCTGGCCGATGGCCGGGTCGTGTTCGTGGTGGTAGCGACCGCAGCGGCACGGGACGTGCTTGCCGTTGGCCGAGGTCCGGCGGTTGTGGACCGGCCCGAAGCTCGGTGCGGTCAGGGTGACGAACAACCGCGGTTTGTCGGCCACGGTGACCGGCACGCCCTTGGAGCCGCCGGACATCCCGGCACGCACGAGGTGGAACGCGTCAGCGGCGTAGCGGTCCGAGCATGCGGGGCAGACGGACTCGCGGCGGTTGCCGCAGGGGGCAAACAGGTGCCCGGACTTCATCGCCGGGGTGCCGTCGGGCTTGGAGAGCACCGTGCCGGTGGTCTTGTCTGTGAGCATCCAGTGTCCGGACAGTCGGACCGGGTGAGCGCATCCGCCGGTGGCTTCCACCATCGAGCGCCACTGCTGGTAGTCCGGGGACTGGAGCCGCCGGGCGAGGCGGTCCACAGCCGGTAGTTCGGGCAATGCCATGTGACCTCCCAGGAGAGAGCTCGGCGGAGCACCCACGGAGGTCGTTCCCGTGCCCGGTGGATGCCCGCCGAGCAGGGGTTGAACTCGCGATATTCAGTTGAGCGATGCCGTCGCATCAGGCCACGGCGTGGCCGTTGGTGACGGGCTTTTCGGTGGCGTTGAGATCGGCGACGATCTGCGCGGCCATCGGTTCCGGCAACCGGACAACCTGACGGACATCAGCCGGAGTGAACTCCCGGCCCTCGGTCTTCGCGCGCTCCCAGGCGTCGGAAATCCCCTTGAGGACGCCCGCCGGAAGGTTCATCGATTTCCCGATGACCGAGGTGGTGTCCGGTCGTTCCACCGGTCGCGGACGTTCGATGGACTCGGTGGCCGCCCTTTCCGGCACCTCCGGCTGTTCCGGCGGAGGTGGTGGGTCTGCGGCGGCGTAGGCGGCCAAGATGACCTGCCGTTGCCGGGCCTGAATGACCGGGATGACTTCGGCGATGCCGTAGACGATCACCGGGATGATGCCGTGCACGACCGCCGAACCGGCGTTGAACTCCGCCCACCGGCCCGCCAACAGCGGGATCAGTTGCGGGATGACGTTCATCAAGAGCGTCGAGGTCAGCAACACCCGCTTGAGCCGCGACCACCACTGATGATCAGGTGAAACCCCGTGGGCGAGGATCACCGCCTCGAAGTTCAGCAGCACGATCAACAGCCCCGCGAACATCGGCTCCACCGTCCAGGCCGCCCACCACAGCGGGTCATCCCGTGTGGAATCCCCGGCGAGGAACTGCTGCACCCCCGTGGTGGTGAACACCAGCCCCAACGCCAGGAAGAACCACAGCCCGACGAGGGTCCGCCTCCCGTTGCGCTCCATCTCCACGGCCTGAAGGTCAGGGTCGCGGATCAAGCCCCGTAGATGTCGAGCCTCGGAGATCCGGTCTCCGAGCTTGCGGACCCGCCGTGTCTTGCCCTCTTCGGCATCGTCCTGCTCTGACTGCGCCATCGGTTTCCTCCCCTACTGCGCCGGGCTGAACAGCTTGATCAGGCCCCGCACGAGCAGCACCAGGCCGACGCCGATGCCGATCGCCACAGCCGGGCTGAACACCAGCCAGACCAGCGCCAGCACGGCCAGCACGAACGCCAGGACGCCGAGACTCATCAGGACACCCTTGCCGGACAGTTCAACGTGGACGATGTGCATAGGTGAATCTCCTTACTGTGATTGAGGAATCGCGATCTCGATGCTCGATCGAGCAGCGTGCTTGTCGCCGTACATCCGGTCGTCAGCCGAACCGAGCAGGCGGCTCAGGTCCGCCGATTCGGCCGGCATCGTCATCACCCCCAGAGCCATCGAGACCTCGACCGGCTGGCCGTCGATGGTCGTGATCCGGGCGATGGCGCTTTGAAGCTGCCGCACGCGGTGTTCGGCCGTGCCCTGGTCGGTCACCCCGGGCAGCAAGACGGCGAACTCATCGCCGTGCAGCCGAACCGGGAGTTCACCGCGGTTCGTTTCGCGTGCCAAAACCCGAGCGACCTCGATGAGGACCTGGTCGCCGAAGCGGTGGCCGTAGGTGTCGTTGAACGCCTTGAACCCGTTCATGTCCCCGATCGCCACCGCCACGGGACCGGAGCGACGCCGCCGCCGGAACTCGGTCTCCAGTGCGGCCCGGTTGGCCAGTCCAGTTAACGGGTCAGTGAGGGTCCGTTGCCGGTATCGCCACGCGCAGCCGGTGGCTGCCACCGTGGTCACCGTCGTGACACTCAAAGCGAGTCGTGCCAGCATGGGTCTTGCCTCCATTCGAGGTAAGGCCCGCCCGACTCCGCCAAGAGTTCTCGGGCGGGCCGCTTGAATTTCCTGGTTAGGCGATCTCTTCGTCGTCTTCGTCGTCGCCTTCGAAGTGCTCGATCTCTTCGAGCTCGTCGTCCTCGAAGTCTTCGAAGTCGACTTCGTAGGGGTTGGTGAAGGTGCCGTCCGGAAGTTCGATCTCCTTGCGGATCGGGGTCACGTTGGACAGCTCGGTGCAGAAGGCCACCAGCTCGGCGATGTCGTCATCGGTGCTGAAGGCCGCCCGTACGCGTTGGGGCTCCTTGCGGCCGTCGTTCTTGGCGTAGGCGACACCGGCGAGGTAGGTGGGGATCTTGTCCGCGAAGGCGCCGAGGTCCCGCATCCCTTCACCGAGGCACATGTCCACGTACGAGGCGGCGTCGACCCGGAGCGCGATCTTGGTGGGGAACAGTCCGCGCATCGGGACGACGTCCTTGGTGGGTTCCTGCGTCGCGGCGATAATGCGGCCGCCTACCGCGCGGAACTGCGTGAGGCCCTTGGACAGCAGCTGGTGGAACTCCACCCGGATGTCCCGGTCGGTGTAGGCGGTCATCGCGGCCAGCTCGTCGCAGATCAACACGTCCAGCGGGGTTTCCCGGGACGGAGTCGCGTTGCGGATGCCCTGACGGCCGAGCTCGAACTTGCGCTCGTCCAGGGTCTCGACGTACTCCCGCATCAGCGCCAGTCCAGCGCGGTCGGAGTCGGCGAAGCGGTGATACATCTCCCGGCCGCCGCCGAGTTCCATGCCGCCCTTGGGGTCGATCACCCACAGCCGGACGTGACCGGCTCGGATCAGCGGTGCCAGCGCCCGCTGGATGCCCCAGAGCCACGAGCCCTTGCCCGCGCCGGTTTCCCCGGCCAACAGGACGTGGACGTCCCGCTTGGCCAGGTCGAGTTGGAAAGGCCGGCCGAATTCAGTCCGGCCGATCTCCAGCTTGCGCAGGTCCACCGCGTCCACCGATTCCGGCATCGCCGGGAGCGGGATCACCATCTCGTTGAAGGGCTCGCGTCGCTGGAAGTCCAGGGCGATCTTGCCGGGCTGGAGGATGCGCATCGAGGCCGCGTGGGCCTTGAAGGAGTTCGCCAGACGGTCGAGCGCCTGGCCGTAGTCCTCGGGTTCCTGGCCCTTGGCCATGCGGATGTGCAGCGAGTCCCACACCCAGTTCGAGCGCACCGCGACCAGCTTCGGCACCAGCGAATCGCCCCGGTGGTCAGCGGTGACGAGTCCGCAGGAGGCGACCACGCGCATCCACTGACGCTGGTAGATGACCCATCGTCTCCACCAGGCCCGCAGGAGCCGTCCGGCGAAGCGGTCGAAGGTCGGGGCGTCCAGCAGCCGCCAGGAGGCACCGGCCAGTACCGCGATCCCTGCGGCCCACAGCACCGTCTGATAGCCGAGCGTCACGCCCGCCGTGCCCACCGCGGTCGTGCTGGCCATCGTGCGGGGGTGCCGCAGCATCCAGCCGCCGACCACTCGTGCCGGAGTCCGTTCCGTGCCCACTCGCGTGTCTCGCATGACTGCCTGCCCTTTCCATGAAGAAGGGCGTCGGACTCCCGCTATGGGAATCCGACGCCCTGCCGTGCTTGGGGTTGTTCAGTTAGCTTCTGCGCTGCGACATCTCCAGGTGAGCGACCAGATCGCCCACGGCTCGCTTGAGCCCGTTCAACGGACCACCCAAGCCCTTCGGGACACCGAAGCTGGTCACGGTCTTGGTCAGCTCCAGCATGGTCGCGTCGATCTCGCGCACCGTGCCGGTCACACCGTCTGCATTGGCCATTACTTGTACTCCTTCGCAACACTCGATCCACCGTGTTCAGCGATGCCCTCACGCACCGCGTCCGCCGCCTTCGCGACCGCAGCGGCCAACTCCTGGGCCTCCGCGTAGTGCCGGTCCTCGACGAACTCGCCGTCGAGGAATTCGACCTTGTTCACGTCCTGGTTCAGCTGATCCATCAGCGAACCGATTGCCGACAGCCGCTTGATTCCGCGCGAATTGCGCCGGAACAGCTGTTTCGAGATCTCCACCAGCGATCACCCTCTTCCTTTCACCCGGGACGTTCCCGGGAAAACCTGGTTACCGACCGCCGACGCAGCCCGAACCGTGAAAACCGATCGGCGAATTGAACAGCTCACTCATCGCTCTCGCCCTCCTGCTCTTCAACCCTGCGGATGACGGTCACAACGGTCTGGAGCGACGCGAGCAGTTGGCTCGTGACCTCGTGCATGTCAGCGCCGCACGCGGTCGGCCCACCCGGAACGTCCACCGCGTATGCCACGTCGCCAGCGGTCCCGAAGGCCTCTGTGAGCTCTGTGGAGAGCCGACGCAGGTCCTCCAGCGCCTGATCCCTCTGAAGACTGTTCACAGGTACACCACCCACTTTCGATCCGAGCAGTACTGGTCGTGCGAGTGCCGGTAGAGCCACTTGTCGCAGTGGCACGCCGGGCAGTACTTGAGCGACATTTCCAAAATCTCCTTTCCCGAAGGCCATAAAGACCCCCGGAACATCCGCAGACGGCCGGGGGTCAATAAAGCCCTACCGGTGCAATTCCTACCGGTTTTGGGCATAGCTCGGCCCACTATGGAATTCTCAAACAACAAGCAGCCGGAATCGGCTTAGAAAAAATCAGAACGAAACGGTCAGGATCAGCGGCTCAGTCAGGCGGCGGCCGAGACCTGCGCGCCGACCGGGGTCATGCCGTGGGCCCGGAAGGACAGGCCCGAGCGGCCGTTTCGCTCCCAGTAGCTGACCGTCGCGTCGATGAGCTCGACGTAGGCGCCTTCCTCGAAGCCCTCGCCGGGGTCGGCGGTCAGGGTCACCTTGATCTCCTCGCCCTTGCCCGCGAACTCGCCGGGCTGAGCCTTGCGCTTGGCGAACAGCGACACCACGAACTGCTGGACGCCCTGCCGGTCGGTCACGACCTCGGAAACGCCTCGGTCGTTCTCGAACATCTTCAGCGTCGGGGCCTCGGTGATCATGAGCTTGTGACCCTGCAGGTTGACCGGGATGTTTCGCACTGTCTTACCTCCGCTTGATCTCTCTGAATGTTGGCCAGCTTGGCTAGCCATGTACAGATTAGACCAGCTTGGCTAGCCATGTCAACAAGTTGGCCAGGCTGGCTAGTCAGATCAAGGGACGCTGCGTTAACCTGGGCAAATGACAGAACTTGACCCGGACGACCCCCGGCCGCCGTATCAGCAGGTCGCGAACTCGCTGCGAGCTTCAATCCTCACGAAGAAGCTCAAGCCGGGCGACAAGCTGTCGTCACAATCCGAGCTGGCGCAGCGGTACGGCGTCGCACGGATGACGATCCAGCAGGCGCTGCGGATCCTGCGCGAGGAAGGCCTCGTGGTCTCGCGCCAAGGGAGCGGGGTCTACGTACGGGAGCGAACCGAACGCCCCGTCGGCCTGCGTCCGCACCTGGAGCGCGCGTTCGAAGAGCCCGAGGTGCGGATCGACTTCGCGGGTTTCTCAGGCGAGACGCTCCACGGCGCGCTGACCGAACCGCTCGACAAGATCCGGAGCGGGCGCGTACGTCCTGAGCTCGTTCGCGTGCGCCTCCTGGTCCCGGACACGGACGTGCCGTGGACGCTTCCCGCCCGCGTCGAGGACATGGGCGACAGTCCCGAGTTCCGCAAGCGCGCGGCCGGCATCATGGAGCGCCACACGTTCGCCATCGTTGACGCGGTCAATGAGATGGAGCGCATCGGTCTGATCGCAGATGCCAAGGCAGAGCTTCGCGTTTACCCAGCCGTGCCGCTTTTCAAGCTCTACCTGATCAACCAGCTCGAAGCGTTCTTCGGCTACTACCCGGTCCGCGAGCACGTCGTGAACCTGGAAGGTGCCGATACACCGATCTGGGATCTCATGGGCAAGGACGCCACCCTGTTCCACCACGCTGCCGAACCTGATGAGGAGTCTCTGAGCTCGCTGTTCATCCAGCAGTCGCAGATGTGGTTCGACAGCATCTGGAACACCGTCGCGCGGGAGGTGTCCCGATGACCCAGGCTGCCGAAATCCTCGACCGCAGCAGGGTTGTGCTGCTGGACTTCGACGGACCGGTATGCGCGGTGTTCGGCGGCATGAGCAACCAGGACGTAGCCGTCGAGCTCCGCGCGCTCTTCCCGGAGCCTCTGCCAGAAGGCATTGAGCAGAGCCCTGATCCGTTCGACGTTCTTGAGTACGCCACCCAGTTCGGAGACCTGGCGACCCAGGTCGAGGAACGCCTGCGCCAACTCGAAGTCCGCGCGGTCTCAGTTGCTCCCGCCACCCCTGGGGCAACCGACGTTCTCGAAGCTCTACAGCGCCGCGGACTATCGGTAGTCATCGTCTCCAACAACTCCGAGGCAGCAGTCCGCGCGTACCTCCACGCCAACGGCCTTGAAGCACTCGCCCAAGGGGTGTCGGCGAGGACCAGTGCCGAGCTCGCCGAGCTGAAACCGTCGCCCTTCCTCTTGCAGCAGGCCATCACCAACATCACGGCGGATGCGGCGGAATGCGTGATGGTCGGCGACTCGGCGACAGACATCCAAGCTGCGCACGCCGCAGGTACAGCCGTCATCGCCTATGCCAACAAACCGGGCAAGCGCGACCGGTTCACCCCGCACAGGCCGTCAGCGATCATCGAGCACATGACCGACCTTCTCGGCGACGGATCTGCTCTGACCTGAGTCAGGAGTCGGACCGGCGCATCTTCCTCAGCTGCTCTTTGAGGTCATCTACGTCCCACCGCTGATGGCCCCCAGGTGTCACGAGCGCAGGTTCAACAACACCTTCTGCCGCCCATCGCTGAAGCGTCCGGCGGTCAACACCGATCGCTTTCGCAGCGTCGCCGGTCGAGACGTAGTTCGAGGTCACTCGCCTACGTTCAACCGCATTCCGACGCTAAGCTAGTCGAATGTCGCTAGTGCCTACCTATACCCACATATGTCGCGTTTGCGTACGATTGCCGCGTGCCAGAAATCAGCGTGGGACGCTGGCGACTCGAGTTGGGTGTAGCCATCATCGACGGGCGCACCTGGTGGACCTGCCCAGTTGGTGGCGAAGACTGCGGAAAGGTGCTTGCCGACCTCGGAGCTTCGGCCATCGACTGCATGGCGTGGCACGTCGAACACGCCCACCTCCGGACCCTCAGCTATCGCAGCCCGGTGTGAGCCGCGGCGACGACAATTGGTAACCCACAGAAGTTCGGCGACTGCTGGTCGCGACAGAACCAGGCGATGAGCATCACAAGCCCCACAGAGAGCAACTGGCGCGTTTGCTGATGATCAGCCAATCGGGTGACCATCCCACCCGTGAATCGGAACCAGGACCTCCGATGTGAGCGGCGAAGTGTTGCGTTCGGCGGGACCGGTTGCGCGCTGAGCGCGATCGGAACCGGTATGAGCGCGGTGAACGGCAGTCATCCGGTGTTCGCCGGGGTGGTCGCCGTTCTGTGCGCGCTCGGCTCCGTGCTTGCCGGTGCGCGGTACGTCCGTCTCCGCCGGGGTGATCGCGATGCGTGAACGGCTGCGAGCCTGGTGGTGGTCTGGGCCGACATCGATGCGCTGGGAACGTGCAGTGTTGTCGCTGTATGTCCTGTTATGGCTTCCGTACTTCCTGTCTGAGTCGCAATCAGTTCGGTTCGCGTGGCTCGCCATATGGGCTATCGGAGCCATCGTGATCGGCACCGGTCACATTCGGGCGCTGCGGCGGGAAGGCAAACCGTGGTGGCACATGTTCCGGCGGGGCGACCGCGATGCATGAACGGTTACGTCGATGGGCGGATCGTTACCAACTTGCGCTCAAGGTGACCTCGGTGATGTGGATTGCGGGGGCCTTCAATGGCTTTTCGAAGACGATGGCCCGCCCTTCTGGTTTCACATCGTGTGGGGCTTGCTCTGCGGTGCCGCGGTGTTCGCCTGGGTCGCGGTGGGCAACGCGATCACGGGAGCCCGAGTCCGCCGAAGCGACAGGGACGGGTGACCACAACTAGCGATAGTCACACGCTCAAGGTCCCCTGCGTCTGACCTGCGGTAGCGGTCCGCGTGTTTAGACTTTCTCTACTTCATCAAGGGCGGCCCCTGCGGGGCCGCCTGCCGCTGTATGCGAGCCAGGGGGAGCTGCCAACCTTCCTGTATGCGAGCCCGGCCAGGCCTGCCGCCTGGCCGGGCGTGCGGCTTCGCCGGTCCCGGCCAGGCGGCGGCGGCCGGGCGCAAGCGGAAAGGTCGGCAGCTGCACCCTGGCGCCAGCGGTGACAGGCGGCCCCGCAGGGGCACACCCGAAGCAGGCCAACTCAACCGCGGTTTCCTCACCACAGACCATCGCCCACTTGGGCAAACTCAGGGCACAGTGCTGGGCACGCTGCCGAGCTGGTCGCCTTACCACTCCAGCGAGCACAAAAGTGCCGGCCGCGAAGGTGCTCACCGGCTTGTGGTCCATTTTCACGGGCGCTTAGCGAACGGTGTCGGCCAGCAAGACGGTCGCCAGTGCACCGTAGACGCCTGCTGCGAGCCGTTCCAGGAGCATCCTGACCCGCGTGTGATGCAGTACCCGATCTCGGATCACGCCCGCCGCGCACCCGATCGCGAGATCCGCCAGGAGCCCGAGTAGCTGAAGAATCAAACCCAGCATCAGCAGCTGAAGAACGGGATTCTCCTTGGTGTCGCCGAGGAACTGCGGCAGAAATGCAGTGAAGAAGAGCGTGATCTTCGGGTTGGCGATGTTCACTACGAACCCCCGCCGAAACACATCCGCCGACGGGACGGCGGAGGCCGCTGGCTCCGACCCGCTGGACCTCCAGCTCGCCCATGCGAGATACGCCAAATACACAGCGCCGCCGAGCTGGATCGCGCCGACCACCCCCGGCGCAGCAGCGAGGAACATGCCGAGACCGAGGGCCGTGAGAACCACGTAGACGCTGACGCCCGCTGTGATGCCGAAGGCGGCTCGCGTCGCGCCCTTCCGGCCATCTCTCAAGCCCGTGGCGACGATGAAGGCCATGTCAGGCCCCGGTGCCAGAAGAAGGATGACGACGGCAGCGAGAAAGGCAGGCAGGACGCTCAGGTCCACCCATTCGTAACCCGAAGACACGATTTTTCAGGTTACCAGCCGTGTAACCCTAAGAATAGGAGGTCAGGGTTACACTTAATTTCGTGCCTGCTGTCCCTGCGCTCGACATGCCCAGCGTGGTCGAGTTCGTGAACGAGTACGCCGGTCTCCCCCGCGCGGCCGCAGACGAGCTAGAGGCGCCATACCCTGATGCAATCGAGATCTTGGCGTGGCCGAGACACCTGCCCATCCCCGATGCCGATGACCTCGTCGCTACGGCGAATGCGACCTTCCGGGTGTTCTCCTCCGCGCAGGACGGCCGGGCGTTCCAGGAACTCAACGACCTCCTGCGGTCAGCGCGGCCCTTGCCGGTCGCGTCCGAGACGGGTCTGCGCTGGACGGTTGAGGCGGCGAACGAAGTGCTCCCCGCGGCCCTGGCCACATGCATATTGCAGTGGCTGCTGAACCATCAACAGGCCCGCCTCGGAACGTGTCATGGCGCCAAGTGCGTCGACGCGTATGCCGACGCATCCCCAGCGGGCAAACGGCGCTTCTGCTCATCGACCTGCCTGAACCGCCACAAGGTCGCCGCGTACCGCCTGCGTGCGAAGTCGAATCCGGGTACAGAGGAGAACTGATAGTCGCCAACTGGCGATCATTCGCACGCGTGTTCTAACCTCAGCGTGTCGGGCGGGAGGATGGGGAAGATCCAGAACGCTCGGCACGGGTCGGTCACTGCACCTCTCTGGCCGACCCGACCAAACTTCACGTCGGAGCGGGCACCAGGTGGCGAACGAGGGTGGCGATGGCTGGCAGGGCACACGGCGACGGCCGGACACCCCGCAACCCATCTGGGTCCACTTGGTGCAGGCTCTACCGCCCCAACGCGGCGTCGGCTACGGCAACACCCCGCTCCGCGTACGAGCGGGCGGCATCGATATCTCAGCCACAGTCCCCGGCATCCTGCTAGCTTGGCACCAGACCTGCGTTGGCGACTGGTGGGCGCTCGCCACGTTCGAGCTGACGAACCGCTCCGGCAGGCCCGGCCTGGTGGTCACTCAGCTGGTCCCCGCGAAGGCCGTCAAGCCACGGCAAGGGACAGCAGATTTCGCCGATTAATTGCCAAGAACCAGCCGCAGATGACGGCAGATGAAGCCAGGCAAGGCGAACTTCCAAATCGCCATCCACGCAGCTAACCAAAGGTACTGTCAGACAACGACAAGCACTGTCCACCATGGATCGACAATCCGCGGGTTCAGGGTTCGATCCCCTGGCGGCCCACCAAAACCCCAGGTCACATGGCCTGGGGTTCTTTGCTTTCGATGCCCGGTTGATCGCCCACTTCCCCGGTCCCTTGATGGGTATCACGAGGGCCAGCACTTCGGCACCGCCGCGCGACCGCGTCCCGAGCGCACGCCTCGGAGCATCAACACCCGTGAGTGGCTCACCTCGGTCGCCTGGCGGGCGGTCAGGACCGCTCGACCCGGGAGCGTGGCGACTTTCTTGAGCAGCGGGGTTCACCAGATGGCGCGAGCCCCGGAGGTGCTCACGGGCGCGTGGTCACCCCGTCAGTCGTCTTCACCCTTCTTGTCCTCCTCGCCTTTGCCTTCCTGCTCCTTGGTCCTCGTCGGTGTCGGAGCAGGCGGGGGCGGCGGGGTGATGGTCTCGGCGTGGAGAACGGTGTCGGTGTTGATCAGAGGCGCGCTGTCGTCGGCCACCAGCCCGAGTTGGTGGAACTCCTTGATGCGGGTTCCGTCGGGTTGGGTCAGCTCGATGCCGACGTGCACGGTGTTGTTGCCGGTGGCGACCGGGGGCGAGAAGACGGCCACGTCGGTGACCTGCGCCCACGTCGCGTCGTAGGTCTGGTGACCTTGGGCTCGCAACTGCGGGCCGAGGCGGGTCCAGGCGTTGCCGGGGTGCTGGGGCAGCAGGGCGTAGTAGTCGGAGACGACGCGTTCGAGTTCGGCGGGCGAGGCCGTGCGCGCAACGCTCGTTGGCGTCGGATCTTCCGAGGAGAGCCGGGTGGTCGCGAGGGCGATCAGCAGGATCGCCACGGCCGCGAGCGCGGCGAGGATCAGCGGGCGCCGAGTTGCGCGGGTGCTGCGCTGCCGCTCGGGGGACTCGTCCCAGGCGGCGACGGGCGCGCTGTCCAGCCGCGTGCCGTGACCGCCCTGAGGCGGCACAACCGTCGTGGTGTGCCCCGGGATTCGGCCGATGACCTGAGTGCGGTCGCCCAAGGGAGCCGCAAACTCCGCGGGAAGAGGCTGCCCGGAGGCCACGGCGTGCAACATCGCGTGCAGCCGCTCCGGCGTGGGGCGTTGGTTCGGGTTGGTGTCGAGCATGCGGTCGAGGACGGGTCCGAGCGAACCGGCGTGTTCGGTCGGCCGGATCACACCGGCGGCGACGCGGTGCAGCAAGGCCAAGGAGTTCTCGGTGTCCTCGCCGGAGGGCGGAAGACCTTCCACGGCGGTGTACAGGGTGGCCCCGAGGGAGTACATGTCCGAGCCCGGGCTGGGGGCACTTCCGCGGGCGATCTCGGGTGCCAGGTAAGCCGGGGTTCCGGAGAGGATTCCGGTTCTGGTCACGGCGATGTCATCGGCGGCGTGCGAGATCCCGAAGTCGGTGATCTTGACGGAGCCGTCATCGCCGAGGAGCACGTTGCCGGGTTTGATGTCGCGGTGCACGATGCCGGCCTGGTGCGCGGCGCCGAGAGCTTGTGCGGCCTGGGAGCCGATGACGGCGACGACGTCCGGGGCCATGCGGTGCTGTTCGGCCAGGACGTCGGCGAGACTGCGCGAGGGCAGGTATTCCATGACGAGCACGGGAAGCCCGTCGTGCTCGGTGACGTCGTGCACCGCGATGGCGTTGGGGTGCTGCAAGCGGGCGGCCAGCCGCCCTTCCCGCATGGCGCGTTGCCGCGCCTCGTCGGCGGCCCGCGGGTCCATGCCGTGCGTGGCGTGGAGCTGTTTGACCGCGACCGGGCGGTGCAGGAGTTCATCGGTGGCCAGCCACACCACGCCCATGCCGCCGCTGCCCAGCTGCCGTTGAAGGCGGTACCTGCCGGCCAGCAGCGTGCCGATCTCGCTCACTCGTCGCCCTTCGTGCTGACCTTGCCCGAACCGCGCCTGTAGCAGCGGGTTTCGGGGGCACCAAGGCAGGTGCCGACGCCCGCGACCGAGATGGTGCGTGACCGCCATCCGCGGCGGGCGTCGGCCCGGCCGATCCTGCGTAGCCCGGTCGGATTGGTGAAGATGGTCCTCACTGGCTGATTTCACCCGGATTCTCGGGTGACGCGTGCGGGAGCCTTCCCCTCCGCTCAGCCGCCCATCGACTCGGCGGTGGTGATGACCTCGGGCGGAACCGGGGAGTCGGAAGCCAGCGCCTCGAAGAGGGTCTGGGACTCCTGCTTGTCCCACTTGACCACCGACCCACCTCCGTCGGTCTCGCCGAAGCCGCCGAAGGGCACGGTCGTGGTGATGCCGTCGCCGGAGGCGATGCCGTTCATGGCGAAGGCCAGACCGCCCAGGTGCCACACGTGGTCGTCGCGGTTGACCAGGAACGTGCTGGAGGTGTTGAGGATCAGCGGGAACAGCCGCAGCGGGTTGAGGAACACCTCGGGGCTGGACGCCTTCTCGGACAGCGCGCTGAGGAACTCGCGCTGCCGCTCCACGCGGTCGAGATCGCCGCGAGCGGTGGCGCGGGTGCGCACGTAGCCCAGCGCTTGCGGGCCGGCCAGCGTCTGGCAGCCCGGCTGGAGGTCCAGGTTGGCCTTGGGGTCCTGCATCGGCTCCTTCACGCACAGGTCCACGCCGCCGACCGCGTCGGTCATGTCCGCGAACCCGCCGAGGCCGACCTCGGCGTAGTGGTCGACGCGCAGCCCGGTGTTCGCCTCGATCGTCTTGACCAGCAACTGCGACCCGCCGTAGGCGAAGGCGGAGTTGAGCTTGTCCTTGCCCTGGCCCGGGATCGACACGTAGGAGTCGCGCGGCAGGCTGACCATCGTCGGCTTGCCACCGGCGGCCGGCACGTGCACCAGCATCATCGTGTCGGTGCGGCGACCCCCGGTGTCGCCGGTGCCGAGCTCGGCCTGCCGTTCGGAGTCCAGGCCCTCGCGCGAGTCCGAGCCCACCAGCAGCCAGTTCGTCCCCGGCCCATCGGCCGGGCGTTCACCATCGGTCGGGATGGCGTCCTCGCGCTTGAGCGAGAAGTCCACGTAGACCAGGAAACCCACCAGGACCAGCAAGAGCACCGCGAGGACCGCGAGAATCCTGCGGCCCGGGCGACGGCGCGGTCGGTGGTTCTGCGGCGGCCCGTAGGGACGCTGTCGCTGTGCGTAGGTCATATCGCCTTCCGAAACAATCGCCGGACACGTACCCGCCCCCCGACGGCACGGCGCGAAGCATCGCAGAGCAATACCGACGAAAGTAGGGCGTAGCCCACATGGGTGACATACGTTCTGAACACAGAGTCATCACACCGGGATAACCATCCACTCAAAGTGCAATTTAGTTGCAGCAAGAAACCCGGCATCCCAGCAGCACACGATGGAGAAATGATTCGGATTCAGATTTTCCGCCAGTTCCGGTGAGCCTTCTCTCGCCACACCCGTAAGAGCGACGGGTTGTTTCAACCCCGCCCAACTGGACACAATCCGCAACCATGAATTACGACCCGCGCTACGGCCCGCCGCCCCAGCAGGGCCACCCCTACCCGCCGCAGCAGCCAGGTCCGTACGCCCAGCAGCCGGGTCCGTACGCGCAGCAGCCCGGGCACCCGCCTCACCAGGGCGGATACTACGACGAGCCGCCGCACGACCGGCGCCGGAGCGACAGCAGCGAAAGCATCGCCCACATCATCCGCATCGTCGTGGGCGTGGTCATCACGATCTTCACGCTGCACGTGCTCTTCGTGGTCTTCGACGCCAATCAGGGAAACGGATTCGTTTCCTTCATTTACACGATGGCGCAGGTCTTCGTCCTCGGCCTCGGCGACGTCTTCACGCCCGACGACGAAATCCTCGGAGTCGTCCTCAACTACGCCCTCGCCGCCCTCGTCTGGGCCGTCGGCGGCAAGCTCATCATCAAAGCCCTCCGTCGCTGACACCCGCAAACCAGAAGGCTCGAGGCGAAAGCAGGAGTGCGAATTCCGCTCGTTCCGGCTCGGATCGCCGGAAATGATTCCGGAGAAGGAATCTCCACTTGGTCGGACTTCTGGACGATCGATGAACCGCCGTCCACCGGCGCGGCATTCCGGCCCACCAGCGCATCGGCCGGTGGGCACTCGCCAGCTCCGAGGTGACCCGCCAAGGCGGCGTCGCTCGCGACTCAGCCCGTACCGGCGAGCGCCGTCAGACGCCCCACCTTCAGCGGTGCGGGCGACCGGAGGCGTTGTCAGGAACAGTCCACCGTGGACGGACGGTGCTCAGCGAAGAACCCCAGGCCGTGCGGCCTGGGGTTCTTGCACTTCCGGGTCAGGAGATCCACTGCTGCTCTCGGATCGGGGGGCGCATGCCTCGGATGCAGGCCACCATCTCCAGGGTCCGCCGGGTGGGCAGGACCTGGTGGGAGCGGAACATGATCGCTCCGGCGTGGGCTGCCACCGCGGTGGCGGCCAGGGTTCCTGTGAGGAGCTCGTCCTTGTCGGCGGCGTCCAGGTCCAGGCTTTCGCGGACGAAGGTCTTGTTCGACAGCGCCATCAGCACCGGCCAACCCGCGGAGACGATCTCCTCCACGCGCGCCACCAGTTCCAAGTGGTCGACCGTGTTCTTCCCGTAGCCGGTGCCGTCGATGAGGATGCCTTCGCGGGGCACGCCCTTGGATTCGGCGAGTGCGGCCAAGCGCGTGGTCTCCTCGACGACCGCGGAGACGACGTCGTCGTAGTCCGAGCGGACCGGCTCGGCGCGGGGGTCGCGGTTGGCGTGGGTGCACAGGTACCCGGCGCCGTGGTGCGCCGCCACGTCGAGGATCTGCGGGTCAGCCGCGCCCCAGGCGTCGTTGATGATGTCCGCGCCCGCGCGGCAGACCGCGTCGGCCACCTCGTGCCGCCAGGTGTCGACGCTGATCAGCACGTCCGGGTGGTTCTGGCGGGTCCACTCCACCGTCGGGAGCACGCGCCGGATCTCTTCGTCGGTGTCGACCTCGGCGCCGGGGCTCGCGGTCACCCCGCCGATGTCGATCACGTCGGCGCCCTCCGAGACAGCGCGCTCCACCGCGGCCTTGGCCGCGTCTTCCTCGAAGGTGGAGCCCCGGTCGTAGAACGAATCCGGCGTGCGGTTGACGATCGCCATCACCAACGCGCGGTCCCGAACAACTCGGCGACCGCGGAACACCAGGTCGACCGCGCTGGAGCCAAGATCTCGCAATGCCCGTTCCTTCCTGCGAGGGCCTGGAAAGCCCGTTACGGGCAGTTTGCCAGAGCGGCCGCGCCGCGAGGAGCGCTCAGCTGTTCGAGACCAGGTAGCGGACCAGCAGGGTGTCGTCCTGCGCGAGCACCGAGGCGAGGCTGAGGCGGGCGGGGTCGATGCCGGTGCCCTTGGCGATCCGGTCCGCCGTTCCGGACACCAGCAGCGGTGAGATCGTCAGGCGCAGCTCGTCGACGGCGCCCGCTTCGAGCAGCGAACCGAAGAGCCGCGGCCCGCCGTCGCAGTGGATCCGCCGAAGACCTCGCTGTTGCAGAGCCGCTGTCGCCGCGGCGAGGTCCACCTCGGACTCACCGACCAGCACGACCTCCGCACCGGCCGCCTCCCACTGCTCCCGCAGCTCGGGAGGCGCTGAAGCGCTGGTGATCACGATCGTCGGGACCTGGGCGTCGGTGATGACCGGCGCGTCCGGCGGGAGGGTTCGGCCGGACGTGACGACCGCGATGCGGGGGATCGGCGCCAGGCCGTGGCGCTCGCGGAGCTCGGCCTGGTCCTCGTCGGGTTCGATGCCGCGGAACTCCTCGATGACCGCGGTGTTCGACCCGACCAGGATGACGTCGGCCAGCGCGCTCCCCAGCGGGTACACCTCGCGGTCGGCCGCGTTCGTCAGCCCGCCGGAGCGTCCGGCGACCTCGACGGCACCGTCCGCGCTCGACACGAAGTTCACCGCCAGCCACTTGGATTCGCCCTCGGGGTAGCCGTAGAGGCGCACGAGCTCCGCGCGATCGACGTTCCCCGCCTCGTCGGGCGGCCACAACCGGTACATCAGTTCAGATACCTCACGACGTTCGAGGGCTCGCGCCCGCCGGTGATGCTCGCGACCATTTCCAGGGTGTGCCGGGTCTGCCGAACCTGGTGCGCGCGGAACATGACCGCCCCGGCCTGCGCGGCGAGCGCGGTCGCGGCGAGCGTGCCGGTCACGCGGTCGTCGAGCTCCACGTCGAGCGTTTCGCCCACGACGTTCTTGTTGCTCATCGCCATCAGCACCGGCCAGCCGGTGTCGATCAGATCCGGCAGCCGGCGGAGGATCTCCAGCGACTGGTAGGTGTTCTTGCCGAAGTCGATCGCGGGGTCGATCAGCAGGCCTTCGCGGGGAACGCCGAGCGAAACCGCCTTCTCCGCCAGCTTCGTCGTCTGGTCGATGACGTCCGCGACGACGTCGTCGTACTGCGGGCGCGAGGGATCGGTGCGCGGTTCGAGTCCGCCCGTGTGGGAGCAGACGTAACCGGCGCCGTACTGGGCGGCGACGTCGAGCATCTCGGGGTCGTAGCCCTGCCACGTGTCGTTGAGCAGGTCGGCACCGGCCTGGCACACGCGGTCGGCGACCTCGTGCCGGTAGGTGTCGATGCTGATGATCAGGTCGGGGAACTCCGCGCGACTCCACTCCAGGGTCGGGAGCACGCGGCGGATCTCCTCCTCGACCGTCACCTCCGGCCCCGGGCTCGCCGGGATGCCGCCGATGTCGAGGACGTCGGCTCCTTCTGCGACGGCGTCGGCGATGGCTGCCCGTGCACGGTCTTCCTCGAAGGTGGCGCCGTGGTCGTAGAACGAATCCGGCGTGCGGTTGACGATCGCCATGATCAGAGCTCGATCGCTGACCACCGCTCGACCCCGGAAGGCCAACTCAAGCATCCAGCCCCCTATCTGGGAAAACTCGGCGCGTACCGCTTCGCGCCGAGCCTACCGAACCGCGCCTCTCCAGCGGCCCGCTCACCCACCGCCTCCGGGGTCGTCGCTGCCGCCGGACATGACCGCCGAGCAGTACCTCCGGCTGGCCACCGAGAGCGTGGGGATGCCGACCCCGCCCGCGACGTCGGAACGCCTTCGCGCCGCTCGCACGAGCATGGGCGAACGGCCCTGCTGGGACGCGGCGGTCGACCTCGGCCCGATCTCCGATGCGCCCTGGCGGTCGATGGTCATCGTCGGCCACTGGGCCGACGCCCCGGCCTCCTACGGCAACTCGCGGGCGAACCGCTCGCCATCGCCGCCCAGGTTCTCGTCGAGCGGATCGGCGCGGAGCTCCTGACGGTGCCCGGCCTCTACCCGCACGTCCAAGAACCCGAAACCGTCAACACCGCCCTCCAGAACCTGTGGTCCCGGGCCTGAACGGAGCCGCACGACGGCAGTTCCTATCCGCGAGATCGGGGGTGTGCGGGACGTTCTCGCTGCTTACAAAGGGCATCAGGGGGTGCGGGCGGGCGGTCTGGGTACTGTGGGGCCGTGATGGAGATCTGGGTCAACCCGCAGTGCTCGAAGTGCCGTTCCGCCGTTGGCGAGCTCGACGCCGCCGGGGCCGGGTACACCGTGCGGCGCTACCTCGAAGACCCTCCGTCCGTCGCCGAGCTCGAAGCCGTGCTGGGGCGGCTCGGCTTGGAGCCGTGGGACATCGCGCGGACCGGCGAGGCCGTGGCGAAGGAGCTCGGGCTCCGGGAGCTGCCGAAGGACGCCGAGCACCGCGACGACTGGCTGCGGTTGATGAGCGAGAACCCGAAGCTGATCCAGCGGCCGATCATCACCGCGTCCGAGGGCACCACCGTCGTCGGCCGCGACCCGGAATCGGTGAGCCGCGTCCTGGGCGCCGAGAAGAACGCTTAGCCACCGAGGGTTTTCGGCGGATCAGTCGCGGCGGCTGAGCCGCTCGCCGACGCGGATGATGCGCTCACCGACGTTGTCGGCCAGGCCGCTGGTGGCGTGGGCGACCCGGTCCGCCGCGGTCCTGCTCACCGCCGCCGCCTTGGTCGCGGCGTCCTCGGTGAACTCCGCCGTCGCGGCACCGGCCTGATCCGCCCAGCCGGCGGCACGCCCGGAGAACCGCGCGACGTGCTCGGCGGTGTCCTCGCGAACCTGCTCGTAGAACCTCGTGGTCTGCGCGACCGTGCTGTCGACCAGTTTCGAGAACGCTTCGGGAACCGGCACCGCAACCTCCTCCGGAGACGCCGAGAGAACCTGTTACTTCGAGTAACACATTAGGCACATCGCACCCCGCCCGCAACGCCCGCCACAGCGATGGGCCGAACGGAGCAGCGGGACCGGCATCGGCCGGAACCCGCTGGGACGCCGGGTCTCGTCCAATGTGGATCCTTCGCCGCCTAGCGTGACGAGCACCGCTCCGGATGAGGGCTTGATCGTGCCGAGCTGGGGCTACTTCTCCCCGTAACCGGAAGTTGGGATTCCACGTGGCCCGGGTGATGCCGGACCGCAACCTTGGGCACATAGGATCAAAGCCCAGGGAAGGGATTGCCCGCACGGCCGCTGAGCAGGCGTTCACCTGAATATGCCAAAACCGTTCATGCGGGCAGAAACAGCGCCGATACGTCGGCAACCACTAAGGACAGATACCTATGCTTCAGCAGCGGACGCGACTGTTCGGTTCCATCGCGGGCCTGTGCACCGCCGGCGCACTGCTCGCCGGCTGCGGCGGTGGCGAATCGGCCGAGCACGCGCAGCACCAGCCCGCGCCGCAGGCTCCCGCCCAGGGGCAGTCCGCTGCGGGCAAGCAGACCTCCGGGACGTTCGAGAACTTCTCGCCGGCCGCCAAGGCCATCACCTACAAGCCGGACCAGGTGCCGGTGGGTGGGCAGATCAACGTGTCCTCCTCCAACGCCGACGGCAAGAGCAAGGTGACCGTCGAGGTCAAGGGCCTGCAGCCGAACCGCGCCTACGGTGCGCACGTGCACGTCAAGCCGTGCGGCCCGACCGGCGAGGACGCCGGCTCGCACTACCAGGAGAAGGCCGACCCGGTGAAGCCCTCGGTCGACCCGGCCTTCGCCAACCCGCAGAACGAGGTCTGGCTGGACTTCCACACCGACGCCCAGGGCAACGGCACCGCCACCGCCGAGGGCACGTGGGCGCTGGCCACCCGCGACGACGCCCAGTCGGTCGTCATCCACGAGACCCACACCCACTCCGAGCCCGGCAAGGCCGGCTCCGCGGGCGGGCGCCTGGCCTGCATCTCCGCGGACTTCTGAGCCGCCTGAAGCACCGCGAAGGGCACTCGCCGGCAGGTGGGTGCCCTTCCCGCGCTTCCGGGCGCGGAAACGACCGCGACGCAGGTCACGGGTGATCGAGGTTCGGCGTCAGGGACAATGGGTGCGATGACCGCTCTGGACCTGCCCGCCGCGACGGGCGCCAAGACGCTGCGGATCGGGCCCCACGAGGTCGATCCGCCGGTGGTGCTCGCGCCCATGGCGGGGATCACCAACGTCGCGTTCCGGCGGCTGTGCCGGGAGTACGGCGCCGGGTTGTACGTGTGCGAGATGATCACCAGCCGCGCGCTGGTGGAACGGCACCCGAAGACGCTGGAAATGATCACCTTCGACGCCGACGAGCACCCGCGCTCGATGCAGCTCTACGGTGTCGACCCGGTGACCATGGGCAAGGCCGTGCGCATGATCGTCGAGGAGGACCTCGCCGATCACGTCGACATGAACTTCGGCTGCCCGGTGCCGAAGGTGACCCGCAAGGGCGGCGGATCGGCGCTGCCGTACAAGCGGCGGCTGTTCGCCGACATCGTGCGCGCCGCCGTCGACGCCGCCGAGCCCGCCGGGGTCCCGGTCACCGTGAAGTTCCGCATCGGCATCGACGACGAGCACATCACCTACCTCGACGCCGGTCGCATCGCCGAGGACAACGGTGCCGCCGCCGTCGCGCTGCACGGCCGGACCGCCTCGCAGCGCTACTCCGGCACCGCCGACTGGTCGGCGATCCGCACCCTCAAGGAACACGTCACCTCCATCCCGGTGCTCGGCAACGGCGACATCTTCAGCGCCGACGACGCGCTGCGAATGGTGGCCGAAACCGGTTGCGACGGCGTGGTCGTCGGCCGCGGCTGCCTCGGACGCCCGTGGCTGTTCCGCGACCTGCAGGCCGCGTTCACCGGACGGCCCGTGCCGGAAGGCCCGAACCTGGGCGAGGTCTCGCGCGTGCTGCGGCGTCACGCCGAGCTGCTCGCCGACCACATGGGTGAGGAGAAGGGCCTTCGGGACCTGCGCAAGCACATGTCGCAGTACCTGCGGGGATTTCCCGTGGGATCGGATCTGCGGCACGGTTTCGGCCTCGTCTCCAGCCTCGCGCAGCTCGACGACCTGCTCGCTCAGCTCGACCCGGACGTGCCGTTCCCGGTCGACGCCGAAGGACCGCGCGGACGGCAGGGATCGGCGGGCAAGGTCGTGCTGCCGGAGGGCTGGCTGGACGACCCCGACGACCTCACCGTGCCCTCGGGCGCGGAGATCGACTCCAGCGGCGGCTGACCCGTGCGAGTGGTCTGGCCGCTCCTGGTCGCGCTGTGCGCGACCGGGTGTGCGACGGCCCCGCAGCAGCCGGACTTCCGCGGCTACTTCGCGGACAACAACGCCGCCGCGGCAGCCGGTCCGCAGGCGCAGCAGGAGTTCTTCCGCCGCTCGCAGCACCCCGATTTCACCGACAGCACGTGCGAACTCGGCGATCTCACGGTCCAGCTCGACCCCGCCTGGAGCACGCTGCGGCCCGACCCCGGATTCACCGCCGACGGGGTGGTTCCGCGCGGCGAGGTCTGGGCGATCGGCGTCGAAGTCACCACCCGCGTGAACGGCAGCGCCACCGGTCATCAAATCGGGTCACAACACCTCGTGGTCCTCGACGGGCGGACCTTCGGGTTCGCACCCTGTCCCCAATAACCGAAAATCTCGACATGCGGCCACGATCACCTCGATGCGGTTGCAGGGCGGTGATATGAAACCGACACTGGTTTGCTCGTCCGTGCGGGTGGGTCCGAACCGATTCGCTTCCACATCCGCCCCTCCGCCCGGTACACACCTAGGAGCCGAAGGCTCGGTCTCCGATCGCCGACGTTGTCACCCGATCGCGCGAATTGAGACGTGGGGCGAGTCCAACCGGCATGATCGTTCCGTCAGATGACGACAGCGCGGACGGGAGGTGGTCGACGTGATCCGCAACAGGTACGCCGGGCAAGACCCGCACTCCGGTGGCGGTGACCTGCCGCAACCGCCCACGCCTCGCAGCCGTGAGGAAGTCGCCAACGGCACGGGCATGGCGGAGCTGCACGAGTCCATAGCGCGCCTGCTGGCCTCCCGGGGCCAGTGGCGGCAGGCGTACCACCACCTGCGGTCCGCGCTGGACATGATGTCCTCGGACAAGCCCGCGGTGCCCGAGCAGCTGCGCAGCGAGGTCGAACTGCTGCGCAAGGAGCACGCCAAGGCGCGCGAGGAGAGCCTGCGCGACAGCCTCACCGCCAGCTACAACCGTCGCTACCTCGACGAACGTCTCGCGGACCTGGTCACGGAGAACTCCATGACCGGCGAGGGCATGGCCGTGGCGCTGATCGACCTGGACTGGTTCAAGCTGGTCAACGACACCTACGGACACCTGTTCGGGGACCGGGTGCTGCAGCGCGTCGTGGACCTGCTGCAGGAGGCGCTGCCGGACGGCGCGTTCTGCGCCCGCTACGGCGGTGAGGAGTTCGTGCTGGTGCTGCCGCACATCCTGCCCAACTCCGCGGTGCAGGTCTGCGAGGCGGCCCGGCAGCGGGTGGAGCACTTCCCGTGGGAGACCATGGCGCCCGGTCTCGGCGTGACCATCAGCATCGGCATCGCGCACGAGCAGGGAATCGGCGGGCACGTCTCGGGCGAGCAGCAGCTCATCTCGGCCGACGCGCTGCTGTACGCGGCGAAGCGGGCCGGCCGGAACGCCGTCGCGTACCGCAAGGGCGCGGAGATCCGGTTGGCCGGGGCCGCGGGCGAGCGCGTCACCGAGGCGGGGAGAAGAGCCGCCGGCTACTGATGGCGATCAATCAAGGACACAGGGTGCTTTCAGATTCCGCGCATACCGATCATCTGGCTTAGCACGGTTAGTCGTAACAGACCAGTGGGCCGGTAGCATCGTGCACTGATTGTGAAGAAACTGTCGGCGCTATCGTCAGTTCGGGCGATCAGCCGTACTATCTTTGAGGCGCAACGCGATACATGTCGGGGAGTATCGAGCGCGTCAAGATCCGCAGCACGATGACTGAGGCAGGTTGGGAGGGAACACGCGTGCCGCAAGACCCCCGGCATGGCGACTTCGGGCACCGGCGTACCCGCCCCGACGAGGACGCCGATGCCACCGGTTCGGCAAGTGGTTCCGGACGTCGCCGACGAGCGTTGTCCGAGGACGGCACGGGTGGCACCCGCGTGATCGACCTGCTGTCCAAGCACGGCAAGGGCCCGGGCACCTCCGGCCACCGCCGCGCGGCTGAACCGGAGCCGTCGTCGGCACCTCAGCATCCGCAGAAACCTCCGCAGACCGGCCCGCGCCGGGCCGCTCCGCAGGCGCCGCCGGAACCTCCGCAGGCGTGGACCTCGCCCGAGCCGACCGGCAGGCGCCCCCGGCAGGCGCCGCCGAGCCGCCCGATGCCCACGCCGCCCGCTCCGCCGAACAACCCGGCGCCCCCGGCCGGCTGGACGCCGCCGAGCACCGGCCCGCGGCCCGTCCAGCAGCCGCCGGCAGGACCGGTGTCCCCGCCTTCCGGTCGCGACCAGCGACCCACCCCGCCGCCGCCCGCCGCTCCGGGTGCCGCCGCCGCGTTCGCCGGTGGCGCCGCCGCGCGTCCCGCCCGGCGCAGCCCCGAGCCGCCCGCGGACGAAGCCACCCGGATCAGCCAGGCGCTGAGCACCGACGCCCCGCAGCGCGTCTCACCTCCGTCCGGCCGCAACCCGCGCCCGAACCCCGCGCGCCCGCCCGCCGACATGGACGCCACGACGCAGCACCCGCGCGTGCCGGCGGCCCCGCAGCAGGAGCGGCCCGCGCGGCCCGCCGCACCGACACCGCCGGCCGAGCAGCAGGCCGAGAAGACCGCGATCGTGGCCCCCGCCGACGGCTACTCCGAGCTCGACGAGTTCGACGACGAAGCCGGCATCGCCGAGGACTTCGGCGACGACGACGATCGCAAGAACGACATCGAGCAGATCGACCTCACGCTCGCCCGGTTCTCCGCGGTGCACGACGAGATCGCCGCCGAGGAGGCCAAGCGCCGCAAGCGCTACGCGTGGCTGCCCGGCAACAAGAAAGAACCCGAGCTCGGCAGCGACATGCCCTTCGACTTCCGCGACGACCGCGGTGGCGGGTCGCGCATGGAGTGGAAGAAGAAGCAGCGCAAGCGCCGCACGCACCTGATCGTCATGGCCGTGGCGGTCGCCGCGTCGCTGACGGTCTTCCTGTCGCTGGGCTTCGCCTGGGGCGCGACCGCGCTGTTCGGGCCGTCCGCCGTGCTGGCGCTGGACCCGAACTCCTCCGACATCAAGGACGCCGCCGGGCAGGCCGGCGACCAGAACTTCCTGATGATCGGCTCCGACACCCGCGCCGGAGCCAGCGCGTCCGACGGCGTCGGCGACGAGAACGACGAGCCGGGCGCGCGCTCGGACACCACGATGGTCGCCCACGTCCCCGCCGACCGGAGCCGGGTGGAGCTGGTGTCCTTCCCGCGCGACCTGCAGGTCGACAGGCCCGACTGCCAGCGCTGGGACCCCAAGACCGGCAAGTACAGCGACGAGATCGTCCCGGGCAAGAAGGGCGCGCGCCTCAACGAGGCGTACGCGGTCGGCGGCCCGCTGTGCACCACCAAGGTCATCCAGCAGGTCTCCGGTCTGCGGATGGACAGCTTCCTCGGCATCGACTTCAACGGCTTCAAGTCCATGGTCGACGCCGTGCACGGCGTCGAGATCTGCACCGAGAAGCCCGTCGTGGACTCCACGCTCGGCACGGTCATCCCCGAGGCCGGACGGCACAACCTCACCGGCGACCAGGCCCTGACCTACGTCCGCGCCCGGCACGTCAAGGGCGACCCGACCTCGGACTACGGCCGGATGCAGCGCCAGCAGATGTTCCTGTCGTCGCTGCTGCGCAAGACCATGTCCAGCCAGGTGCTGCTGGACCCGCGCAAGCTCAGCGACTTCGTCAAGGCCGTCAGCGCCAACACCTTCGGCGACAACATCGGCGCCGACCGGCTGATGGACCTGGGCCAGCAGCTGCAGGGCCTGGACCCGAACAAGGTCACCTTCGTGACGGTCCCGACCACCGGCTACGCCAACGAAGAGGGCATGGAGGTCCTGCGCGAGGACGCCGCGAAGGCGCTGTTCCAGTCGATGATCGACGACGCGCCGGTGACCACCGACGGCACTCCCCAGAAGGCCGCCCAGTCCACGCCGACCGGCGGATCCGGCGGATCCGGCGGATCCGGCGGATCCGGCGGCGCCGCCGGCGCCGGCCGGGTGCTGCACCAGCAGCCCGCGGAGCCGTCCCTGCCGGGCGACTCAACCGTGAACGCCGGAACCGATATCTGCGGCTGACCTGCGGTTATCGTCAACTTCGAGCCGGTCGATCACGGCGATTTCACCTCCGGTTCATCACAGGTCATTCTGTCCGATTCCGCGGGGAAGTACGCTGGGTGACATGCGCGAGGTCTACCAGGAACAACTAGGCATGCTCACCGACGTTCTCGCCTCGATGTCGGCGATGGTCGGCACGGCGATGGAGCGCGCCACCAAGTCGCTCCTGGAGACCGACCTGAGCCTGGCCGAGCAGGTCATCGACGAGGACGCGCTGGTCGACGAGGCGCGGTCCCGGGCCGAGGAGTACGCCTTCGGGCTGCTGGCCCTGCAGGCGCCGGTGGCCGGTGACCTGCGCAGCGTCATCGCCACCATCCACGCCGCCGAGGACATGGAGCGCATGGGCGACCTCGCCCTGCACGTGGCCAAGGCCGCCCGGCGCCGGCACCCGAACGCGGTGCTGCCGGACGACGTCGCCGCCTACTTCGCCGAGATGGGCCGCATCGCCGTGAAGCTGGCCCACCAGGTCAGCACCGTCATCCGCACCCAGGACGTCGAGGCCGCGCGGCTGCTGGACGAGGTCGACGACGAGATGGACGACCTGCACCGCCACCTGTTCACCGTGCTGATGAGCCCGGACTGGGAGCACGGCGTGGCCACGGCCGTCGACGTGACGCTGCTGGGCCGCTTCTACGAGCGCTTCGCCGACCACGCGGTCGCGGTCGCTCGCCGGGTCGAGTTCATCGTGACCGGAAAGATGCCGTCCCGTTGATCGGTTTCCACAGCTAGGTGACGATCTCGCGCGGAAAGTATTAATAGTCGGTCTCAGCACTCGATGTTGTGATCTTCGTGTGCCATCCTCTTTCGAGTGAGAAGCGACCGAACTCGTACCGATGAGGTGCTCGGTGGGTAAGAGTCCGACCGTGCACCGACGTCGACTGGGAAGTGAACTGCGGCGCCTCCGCGAGATCGCCGGCCGCACGCACCGCGAGGTCGCCGCCCACCTGGACTGCTCGCAGGGCAAGATCAGTCAGATCGAGCTGGGCCGGGTACCGGTGCGCACCTCCGACGTGCGCCTGATGGCCGAGTTCTACGGCGCCGCGGGCGACCAGCTCGACGCGCTCATCGACCTGGCCCAGGACTCCAAGCAGCGCGGCTGGTGGCAGCAGTACCCCAGCACGGCGGTGCGTCCCGGCCTGCAGACCTACCTCGGGCTGGAGACCTCGGCGAAGGCCGTCAGCTGCTTCGGCAGCGACCCGCTGCCCGAGCTGCTGCAGACCACCGACTACACGCGCGCCCTGCTGGCCTCGGACTCCCAGGTGTTCACCGACGACGAGATCGCCGAACGCCTCAAGGTGGTCTCCACGCGCCAGCAGCGGCTGCTGGGCGAACAGCCCCTGGAGCTGTGGGCAGTCCTCGATGAGTCGGCGCTGCGGCGCCGCGTGGGCGGTCCTGCCGTGATGCGGCAGCAGCTGGAGCACCTGGTGCTGCTGGGCTACCGCCGCAACGTCACCATCCAGGTCCTGCCGTTCCGCAACGGCGGCCACCCGCTGATGGGCGACCGCGCAGCGGTGTTCTCCTTCACCAACGAGGCAGACCCCCAGGTCGTGCACCTCGGCGACTCGGCCAACTCCCGCTTCCTGGACAAGGCGGCGGACACGGCCGACTACCTCAAAGCCTTCGAGCAGGTCTGCACCAGCGCCCTCACCCCCAAGGACTCCAGCGCCTTCATCTCCTCTGTCGCGGACGAACTGCCGGTGTGACGGGACCACGAAAAGCGGGGCCTCCCAAGGGAAGCCCCGCTTTTTTAGAGCCAACAGACATCAGGCGAGCGAGAAGTCGCTTTCTCCGTGCCCCACCTGAGCAACTCGCAGCGCCTCGGGTTCTCAGACGTCTTCTGGGGAGGACAGCCGTAGCGCCGTGCACTTGGTCATACAGCAGTCTCGGGTCCCGGAGCCAGAAGGCGTCTGAGGTTCCGCCACCCGCACCGCTGCGCAGCAAGACCACAGAGCATTTGCCACCGAAGAAGGATCAGCCGAAGCGGCCGGAGATGTAGTCTTCCGTGGCCTTCTGGGTGGGGTTGGAGAAGATCTTGCCGGTTTCGTCGATCTCCACGAGCTGACCGGGCTCACCGACCGCGCGCAGGTTGAAGAACGCGGTCTGGTCGCTGACGCGGGCGGCCTGCTGCATGTTGTGCGTGACGATCACGATCGTGTAGTCCTGCTTGAGGTGCGAGATCAGGTCTTCGATCGCCAGGGTCGAGATCGGGTCGAGCGCGGAGCAGGGCTCGTCCATCAGCAGCACGTCGGGACGCACGGCGATGGCGCGGGCGATGCACAGGCGCTGCTGCTGACCGCCGGAGAGGCCGCCGCCCGGCTTGTTCAGCCGGTCCTTGACCTCTTCCCACAGGTTCGCGCCGCGCAGCGCCTGCTCGGCGACCTCGTCGAGGTGCGACTTGTTCTTCTCACCGGCGAGCTTCAGCCCGGCCACCACGTTGTCCCGGATGGACATGGTGGGGAACGGGTTGGCCCGCTGGAAGACCATGCCGATGGTCTTGCGGACCTGCACCGGGTCGACGTTGTCGGCGTAGATGTCCTCACCGTCGAGCATCACCTTGCCCTCGACGCGGGCACCCGGGATGACCTCGTGCATCCGGTTGAGCGACCGCAGCACGGTGGACTTGCCGCAACCGGAGGGACCGATGAACGCGGTGACGCTGCGGGCAGGCACCTGCAGGGTCACGTCCTGCACCGCGTGGAACTTGCCGTAGTGCAGGTTCAGGTCTTTGATGTCGAGACGCTTGGCCATGTCGAATGTCCCTACTTGGTCTTGATCGCGAAGATCTTGGACAGACCGGTCGCGGCAAGGTTGATCAGCATGATGACGATCACGAGAGTGAGCGCCGCTCCCCACATCCGGTACTCACCGGCGATGGTTCCGGTGCTGCGCTCCATGAAGATGGTCAGCGGCAGCGACGCCATCTCCCCGTTGAAGAGGTCGAAGTTGATCGACGAGGAGTAGCCGACCAGGATCAGCAGTGGCGCGGTCTCACCGAGCACGCGCGCCAGGCCGAGCATGACACCGGTGACGATGCCCGACAGCGCGGTCGGAAGCACGATCCGCACGATCGTCTTCCACTTCGGCAGGCCCAGCGCGTAGGCCGCCTCGCGCAGCTCGTTCGGCACGATCAGCAGCATCGTCTCGGTGACCCGGACGACGACCGGCAGCATCAGCAGCAGCAGCGACAGCGCCACCGCGAACCCGCTGCGGGTCATGCCGAAGGTCGTGATCCACAGCGCGTAGATGAACAGGCCGGCCACGATCGAGGGCAGACCGCTGAGGATGTCCACCATGAAGGTGGCGGCCTTGGCGAGCTTGGACTGCTGGCCGTACTCGACCAGGTAGACCGCGACCATCACGCCCAGCGGAACCGCGAAGACCAGGCAGACCAGGCCTTCGAAGATGGTGCCGACCAGGGCGTGGTAAACGCCGCCACCGAAGTCGGTGGGCAGCAGGCCCTTGAAGGAGTGCGACCACCAGTCGGCGCTGAGGAGGGGCTTGAGACCCCGCTCCAGCAGCGTCCACAGCACCCACAGCAGCGGGACGACCGCGATCGCGAAGGCCGCCGCGAACAGGACGGTGGCCAGGTTGTCCTTGAACTTCCGGCCGAAGCCGATGCTCTGGAAGGCCGGCGCGGTTGCGAGCTGCTCCACGTCGGCAGCGTCGGTCCTCATGACTTCCCCTTAGCGCCGGCCGCACTCTCGATCCAGCGCGCGATCGCGTTGACTGCGAAGGTGATGATGAACAGCACCAGACCGGCCGAGATGTAGGCCCCGACCTGCAGGTTGTTGTTGAACTCCGCGGACCCGAGAGCGATCTTGGAGGCGAAGGTCGCCCCGCTGTCGAAGATGCTGTACCCGGGGGGCGCGGTGGTCGCGCTCAGGATGATGGTCAGCGCCATCGTCTCGCCAAGCGCGCGACCGAGGCCGAGCATCGAGCCGCCGACGAAGCCGTTGCGGCCGAAGGGCCACACCGTGGTCTTGATGACCTCCCAGCGGGTGGCGCCGAGCGCCAGCGCGCCTTCGATCTGCGCGTCCGGGGTGCGGGCGAAGACCTCGCGGGTCACACCGGTGATCGTCGGGATGATCATCACCGCGAGCACGATCCCGGCGGTGAACACGTTCGCCCCGGAGTCGACCTGGGCGATGTTGCCCTGGCCGAAGATCGGGATCCAGCCCAGCGTCTCGTTCAGCCACGTCGACACCGGCTTGAGGAACGGCCCCAGCACCAGGAAGCCCCAGAGGCCGTAGACGACCGAGGGCACCGCGGCCAGCAGGTCGATGACGTAGGCGAACGGGCGGGCCAGGCTCTTCGGCGCGTAGCGGGTGAGGAACAGGGCGATCCCGCCGGACAGCGGCATCGCGATCACCAACGCGACCACGGAGCTGGCGACGGTGATCCACGCGAGGTCGAAGATGCCGAAGCTCATGTTCGCCGGATCCCGGGTGTCCCACTCCCGGCTGAACAGGAAGTTCACGTGGTTCACCTGCAGCGCCGGAACCGCCCGGATGAGCAGGAAGATCGCGATCGCGGCGATCACCGCCACCACGAACGCGCCGGACGCGGTGGCGAGCGAGGAGAACACCTTGTCGCCGACGCGGGAGGACTTGCCCGCTGTCTTCTCTGGAGCGGAAATGGGGGCCTCCGGTCCGGAACTGGGCGCCGAAACGCCCCGCTGGGCACCGGTGGTGCTCGCGGGGCGCGTGGCGGCTCTCGTCGAGTCGGTCACTGCTGTTTGCAGCCTCTCATCTAATCCGTTGGACCAGGGGCCCGCCCGGGGTGCGGGCGGGCCCGGTCACTCTCACGAGATGGCGTTGACGGCCTGGAGGACCTTGCCCTTGAAAGCCTCGGGCAGCGGGACGTAACCCGCCTTCTCCAGCTCCTGCGGGTTGGCGTTGGCCGCCACGGTCAGGAAGGCCTTGACCGCCTTGGCGGTCTCCGGGTCGTAGCCCTTCGAGCAGACGATCTCGTAGGTGTTCAGCACGATCGGGTAGACGCCCGCGGACTTGTTGCCGTAGATCGACTCCAGGTCGACCTTCAGGTCGTTGCCCTCGCCCTCGATCTTGGCACCCTCGATGGCCTTGCCGACGTTGGCGGTGTTGAGCTCGACCGGGCCGGCGCCGCTGTCGATCTTGGCGATGCCCAGGCCCAGGTTCTTCGGGAAGGACCACTCGACGTAGGTGATGCCGCCCTCGGTGGCCTTGACCGACTGCGCGACCTGGTCGGAGCCGTCGCGGCCCTGGCCGACGCCCTGGCCGCCCTGGAGGGTCTTGCCCTCACCGGTGAACGCGCCGTTGGTGGCGGTCTTGAGGTACTTCTGGAAGTTCTCGGTGGTGCCCGACTCGTCCGAGCGGAAGAACGGAACGATGTCGATCGACGGCAGCTGAGCGTTGGGGTTCAGCGCCTTGACCGCCGGGTCGTCCCACTTCTTGATCTCGCCCTTGTAGATCTTGGCGATCACGTCGGGGTTGAGGGTCAGGTCGCTGACGCCCGGGATGTTGTAGGACATCGCGATGGGACCGAACACCATCGGGATGTTCCAGGCCGGGTTGCCCTGGCAACGCTCGGCGGCCTTGGCGACCTCGCCCTTCTCCTCCTTGAGGGCGGAGTCGGAGCCACCGAAGTCGATCTGGCCGGCGGTGAAGGCGGCGACGCCCTTGCCGGATCCGGACTTGGTGTAGTTCACCGTCTGGTTGGCGCACTTGAGGCCGTAGTCGCGCGCGAAGACGTCGACAGCGTTCTTCTGCGCCGACGAGCCCTCACCGGAGATCGGCTTGGTGCCGCACTCGACCTGCAGGCTGTCGAGAGCCGGGTTGCCACCGCCCTGCGGGACGTTCTGGTCCGAGCCGCAGCCGGCGAGCACGAGCGCGCCCGCGGCGACGACGGCCATCGCAGCGCTGTGCCGCTTGATTCTCACTTCGTTCCTCCACCCAAGGGACAAACTGCCGGGCGCGGCGGAGCCACGCAGGCTCGTGCTTCATGCCGCTTGGGGCTGACGCTAAGCAGCGCGGATGGACTGCCTTCGCCATCCAAGTGAACGCGAGGTGAACAAGGCACGCTTAGTAAGCGGAGACACACCCCAACGGGCGAGCAGGAGTCAGATCTTCCGGTCCGACCGTGACTCACAGCATTCTCGGATCAGCGTCCGAATTGCACGTCGCTGTCCAACTTGGCGAAGCCCAACCGCTGGTAGACCTTCACCGCCGGAACGTTGTCGGCTTCGACGTAGAGCATGACGTGACTACGCCCGGTATCCCGGAGGTGACGCAGACCGACCACGGTCAGTGACCTGCCCAGGCCACCGCCTTGCGCGTGCGGGTCCACACCGACGACGTAGACCTCACCGGTCCCGTCGGGGTGCACCTTCGTCCAGTGGAACCCCAGGAGCTCGCCGGAGGAATCGACCGCCAGGAAGAAGCCCTCCGGGTCGAACCAGTCCTCCTTCTCCTTGGCGCGCACGTCCGCCTCGGTCATGTCGCCCTGCTCCGGGTGCCAGACGAACGCGCGGTGGTTCACCCGGACCACGTCGGCCTCGTCCTTCCCGGGCCGGAAGGTGCGGATGGTCACGCCCTCCGGCGGCTGCGCGTCGGGCAGCTCCGGCTCGGCCAGCTCGCGACCCATCCGCCACAGCTCGCGCGGCCGGTGGAAGCCGTAGCGCTCGGACAGCCGAAGCGCACCCGGGTGCTCGCCGTGCGACCAGATCCGCAGCCGCCCGGTGTCGGTGTCGGGCTCGGCACCCAGATCGGCGCGCTCCAGCAGCGCCTCGACGAGCCGGGTGCCCGCACCCAGCCTCCGGTGCTCGGGGTGGACGGCGAGCTCGGCGACCAGCTGGCCCGAATCGGCCTCGTGCTCGGTGTCCAGGTGCGCGTAGCCGATCAGCACCCCGCCGGAATCGCGCACGATGAAGTGCTCGGACCGCACGTCGGCCTGCACCGGCTCGATCTGGTGGACGACGTCGCGGTGGGCTTTGAGCCGCAAGATCACGTGCTCGCCGACCGGAGCGACACCGTCGGCCTTCTCGGTCTCGGCGAGCAGGCCCATCACCTCGGCCGTCTCGCTGTCGTCCAGTCCATTACGCCAAGTCAGCTGCACACCGACGACCCTACCCACGCGCACGCGACGAAGCCCCCGATCGTCGAGATCGAGGGCTTCGCGGTTCGATCTCGCGGTTACGCGTTGATGGTCCGGAAGTCCGCCTGCTCCACGGACTCGGCCGACTCGGCCTCCGCGACCTCGGCGGCCAGCGGGGAGGTCGAACCTCCGCGGTTCGGGCGGACGAACTTGTAGCCCACGTTCCGCACGGTGCCGATCATCGAGTCGTGCTCCGGGCCGAGCTTGGCGCGCAGCCGCCGGACGTGCACGTCCACGGTGCGGGTGCCGCCGAAGAAGTCGTAGCCCCAAACCTCCTGCAGCAGCTGGGCGCGGGTGAACACCCGGCCCGCGTGACCCGCCAGGTACTTCAGCAGCTCGAACTCCTTGTAGGTCAGTTCGAGCGCCCGGCCGCGGAGCCGGGCGGTGTAGGTCGCCTCCTCGATCACCAGGTCGCCGACGCTCAGCGAACCCTCGCCGCTGGAGGAGGACTCGCCGTGGCGGGCGACCAGCAGGCGCAGCCGGGCGTCGATCTCGGCCGGACCGGTGGTCGGCAGCAGGATGTCGTCGACCCCCCACTCGGCGTTGACCGTCACCAGACCGCCTTCGTTGACCAGGGCGATCACCGGGGCATCACCGGCGGCGAGCAGGCGGCACAGGTCGCGGGCACCGGCGAGGTCGGTGCGGGCGTCGACGATGACCACGTCGTGCGCGCCGCCGGACAGGATGGCCCCGGGGTCCGCGGGCAGGACGCGCACCCGGTGCGGCAGCAGCGCCAGCGACGGAAGGACCACGTCGCAATCGGATTCACTGGTCAGCAGGAGCAGCTCGGAGCTCATCTGGGTGCCTCCATCTCCAGGCGAGAACGACCGACGGCCGTGAAGTGGCCATCACCCGCAGTCATCGGATGACTTGGCGTCGTTGCCTGTGGATGGCAAGGAGAATAACCGACATGCGGCGGAAAAACCCAGGTCCAACCGAGGGCATCACATTTGTGAACAGCAGCGCACCGCATGTTTCGCAGGTGTTTCGAGATCGCCCCGTCACGTTGCGCGCTGAAGACGGAACCCGGCTGCGCGGCGTCCTGCACCCCGGCCCGGGGCTTCCGGCGCCCCTGGGTTTCGTCGTCGGGCACGGCTTCACCAACCACATCCGGAAGCCCGGTGTGCGCAGAGTCCTGGAACGGCTCGCCACGCACGGGCCGGTGCTGGCGACGGACTTCCGCGGCCACGGCCGCTCCGGCGGCCGGACCACCGTCGGCCCGAACGAGGCCATGGACATCGACGTCGCGGTCGCGCACCTGCGCGCGGCCGGGTGCGCGCGCGTGGTCACGGTCGGGTTCTCCCTCGGCGGATCGGTCGTGCTCCGGCAGGCGGCGCTCGGGACCCCGCCGGACGCGGTGATCTCGGTGAGCAGCCCGGCGCGCTGGTTCGTGCGCGACACCCCGGCGATGCGCAGGGTCCACTGGCTGCTCGAACAGCCCCACGGCCGGCTGAGCGCCCGCCTGCTCGGCGTGCGGCTGGCCGGTCCGTGGCCCCGGGTTCCGGTGTCGCCGATCGAACTCGCCACCCGCATCGAGGTCCCGCAGCTGATCGTGCACGGTGCCGAGGATCACTACTTCCCACCGGCCGACGCGCGCGCCCTCAGCGAGGCGGGCGGAGCGGAGTTCTGGCTGGTCGAGGGCATGCGGCACGCTGAGAGCTCGACCACCCCGGAGCTGGTGGACCAGATCGCGGCGTGGGCGGTCGATACAGTGGGACCACCCGATCGAGCCCCGTCGGGCTCCCGGCGCCCCGACAGAACGGAACGCGCGGAGTGAAGAAGCTCGCGATCACCCTCGTCCTCGTCATCGGCCTCCTGGTCGCCGCCGACTTCGGCTCGGCCGCGTTCGCGGAGTACCAGGTGTCGAAGAAGGTCGCCCAGCAGCTCAAGCTGCCGGAGCAGCCCGAAGTCTCGATCAACGGCTTCCCGTTCCTGACCCAGGTCGCCGCGGGCAACTACCGCGACGTGCAGCTGGTGGCCAACGCGGTGCCGGTCGAGCCGTTCAACGAGGTGGGCATCGAGGCCGACCTGCACGGCGTGAAGGTCGCGACCTCCGAGGTCATCGCGGGCACCGCCGAGCAGTTCACCGTCGACCAGCTGGTCGGCCGGGTGAAGCTGAAGGCCTCCGACGTCGCGCGCCTGATCGGCATCCAGGACCTGACCATCGAACCCGCGGCCCCGGACGCGCTCGCCGACGACGACGGCAACATCAGCGAGTCCGACAAGCGGCTGGCCGAGGGCGGCGACGACCAGCGCGCCCCGGTGCAGCTCGACGGCACCGTCAACATCGCGGGCTCGGACAACAAGGTGCGGGTGATCGCGGTGTTGTCGCTGGTCAACGGCAAGATGGAGATCGAGCCGCGCAAGCTGGAGCTGAACAACAGCGCGCTGGGACCGATCGATCTGCCGCCGATCTTCGAGCAGTCCGTGCTCAAGCAGTTCAACACCACCCTCGACCCGGGGATGCTGCCCTTCGAGGTGCAGCCCACTGCGGTGCGCGCCGAGCGCGGCGCGCTGGTCGTCGAGGGCACCGCGGAGAACGTCACGATCAACGGCGACGGGGTGACCACGGGATGAGCCCAGGTGTGATCGCACTGCTGATCGTCGTGCCGGTGGCCCTCGTGCTCGGGCTGATCTGGCAGGCCCGGCAGGGCAAGGTGCGCAAGAGCGGCGGTGAGGAGATCGTGACCGACAACTTCCCCGACGGGCTCAGGCAGCGGCTCGCCGACGCCCCGGAACCCGACGCGAAGGTGACGCTGCTGCAGCTGTCGACCACCTTCTGCCAGCCTTGCCGGCACGCCCGCATCCTGCTGGCCGACTTCGCGGGCAAGACCACCGACGTCCGCCACGTCGAGGTAGACCTCACCGACCACCCCGAGTGGTCCACGCCGCTGCGCGTCCACAGCACCCCGACGACCCTGGTCCTGGACGGCGCGGGCCGCGAGCTGTTCCGCGTCGGCGGAGTGCCCCGCCCCCAGGCCCTCTCCGAGGCGATCCAGCCGCACCTGTGACGCGTCGCGAAGCGATCGGCCACCTGTTGGATCCGTCCCACTGTATGAACGTTCTTCCCGGCGATCGGTCCATCCGGGTAACCTCCGACTCGTGCATGTACTGCTGACCCGAAGGCGCGCGGTTGATCTCTGCCGCGTGGGAAGCAGCCTGTGTTGATGGCACTGACCGGGCGGTAGTACGCGTTCCAAGCACGGCCTCGTCATGCCCTCATGACCCTCGCCGGCGCGCGCCCTCCGCCTGACGGACTCGGCAGACCCAGTCCACATCGTCAGGAGGCCCTCGAAAGATGTCTGTCACGACGCTCGACCCACGCGGGGTCAGGTTCACCGCAGCGATGACCAGCGTGATCCTCGCGTTGGGCCTGGTCACCACGAGCTGGCGTGTCATGGCGGCCCAGATGGTTCTGTTCGGTCTGTGCGCGTTCATCGGAATGCAGCTCAACCCGTGGGGCGCGCTGTACCGGACCACCGTGCAGCCCAAGCTCGCTCCGGTCGCTCCGGAAGAGCGCGAGGACCCCGCACCCGTTCGCTTCTCGCAAGGAGTGGGCTTCGTCTTCACCCTCGTGGCCACCATCGGCTACGCGGCGGGCCTGACCACTCTCGGCATCGCGGCAAACGCCTTAGCCCTGGTGGCGGCACTGCTCAACGCGGTGTTCGGCTACTGCCTCGGTTGCCAGATGTACCTGGTGCTCCGCCGGTTCGCGCCGGCCGGGGCGTCCACAACCGACTGACCAAGTTCGAAGATCAACGAAGGAGTCGCTCGATGAGCCGCGCAGAGGTCCTGGTCTCCACCGAGTGGGCCGAAGAGAACCTGAACACCGCCGGGGTGGTGTTCGCCGAGGTGGACGAGGACACCACCGCCTACGACGGCGGCCACATCCCCGGGGCCATCAAGCTGGACTGGAAGAACGACCTGCAGGACCCGGTCCGTCGTGACTTCGTCGACCGCGAGGGCTTCGAGAAGCTGCTGTCCGCCAAGGGCATCGGCAACGACGACACCGTGGTGCTCTACGGCGGCAACAACAACTGGTTCGCCGCCTACGCCTACTGGTACTTCAAGCTCTACGGCCACAGCGACGTCAAGCTGATCGACGGTGGCCGCAAGAAGTGGGAGCTCGACGGACGCGAGCTGACCAAGGAAGGGCCGACCAAGGCCGCGACCACCTACAAGGCCCAGGAGCCGGACACCTCGATCCGCGCCTTCCGGGACGAGGTCGTCGACGCCATCGGCACCAAGAACCTGGTCGACGTGCGCTCGCCCGACGAGTTCTCCGGCAAGCTGCTGGCCCCGGCGCACCTGCCGCAGGAGGCCGCGCAGCGCGGTGGCCACATCCCCAGCGCGATCAACGTGCCGTGGAGCAAGGCCGCGAACGAGGACGGCACCTTCCGCTCCGACGAGGAGCTCAAGGAGATCTACGGCGAGGCCGGGCTGGACACCAGCAAGGACACCATCGCCTACTGCCGCATCGGCGAGCGCTCCTCGCACACCTGGTTCGTGCTGCGCGAGCTGCTCGGCCACCAGAACGTGAAGAACTACGACGGTTCCTGGACCGAGTACGGCTCGCTGATCGGCGTGCCGATCGAGAACCCGTCCGGCGCCTGATCACCCCGGTAACACCGAGCAAGGAGCTTGTGTCATGAGTGGATGCGGAGCGCCGCAGCAGTCGGCAACCGCGGTCGACGAGGCCACTGACCAGGTCGTCGTGGCCGGCAAGGTGCGGGCCGGGGAGTCGCCCGTCGGCGGGGCTTTCGTCCGCCTGCTGGACTCCTCCGGCGAGTTCACCGCCGAGGTCGTCACGTCCGAGGAGGGCGACTTCCGGTTCTACGCGGCTCCGGGCGACTGGACCGTCCGCGCACTGCACCGCAGCGGCAAGGGCGAGTCCCAGGTCTCCCCGACGGGCACCGGCGTCCACGCCGTGGACATCGCGGTCGCCTGATCTGCGCAGTCGAAGGGCCGGTACCTCGATGAGGTGCCGGCCCTTCGCCGTGTCAGGCCTTGCGGGAGCGCAGCAGCGCGAAGGCCCGCTCGTCGCGGTCCGGGGTCCGGGGGTCGGAGTCCTCCTGGCAGCCGACCGTGGTGAAGTCGACGACCTCCCAGCCGGTCCGGTCGAAGATCCGGCGGAGCCCGGTCTCGCTGAAGATCCAGAAGTTGGTGGCGTCGTCGTTGGCCTCGGCCGGGTCAAGCAGGTAGGCCACGGGCTGGTCGGCGATGCGCGTGCCGTCCGGGGTGACCTGGGCGATGCGGGTCGAGACGAAGCACAGCTCCGCGCGCTCGGCCAGGCGCTCCAGCACCAGGAACGGGTTCTTCAGGTGGTAGAGCAGGCCTAGGAAGAACACCGCGCCGTAGCGCTCGGCGGGCAGCCGGAACTGGGTGTCCAGGTCGATCTCGTGCACCTGCGCGCGCGACGGCAGCTCCTCGACCAGGCGCCGGGCGCCGCGCAGGCCGTTGAAGTTGGTGGGCGCGTTGTCGATCAGATCGACCTCGCAGCCCAGCTCGTCCTCCAGGAAGAACCCGAAGTCGCCGTCGGCGGCGCCGATGTCGGCGATGCGGGTGCCTGCGATGCTGTCGAACACCTGCCGCTGCGGCCCGCTGAGCAGGGCGTCCAGGTGGAAGATGTTGGCCATCGTGTCGTACGGGTACCAACCGAAGTCGGCCGGCGCGATCTTGTCCTTGCGCGCCAGCAGCTCCTCGCGGTAGGCCAGCGCGCGCTCGCGCAGCGTCTCGAAGTCCATGTGATCCTCGTCCCGGCTCTGACGTTCCTGGTGTTCAGCGGCCTGTTCCCGCCGCTCACCACGCCGATCATGCCGCACGCCACACTCCGCCGGGACCTCGCCGTGGTTATCCTTCATCCGTGGAACTCCTCGACTTTCTGCACTACGGCCTCGTCACGCTCGTCGGACTCGCTGCGGTCGCGACCATCTGGTTCGCCTTCTACGTCGTGTACCGCCTGTACAACGACTGATGACGGCCTCGTTGTAGCCTCGATGCGATGACTGCAACGCCGAACGAACCGCAGCCGGGCAGCGGCGATGCCGCAGTTGCCGCGGCGGCGGAACGAGCCAAGATCACCCGGGAACTCAACATCCCGGAGTTCGACGACCTCCCGGGCGAGGGCGACACCGCGAACCTGCGGCTGGGCCCCTCGCTCGATGACGCCTGCCTGTCGCTGCTGCCGCTGGTCGGCGTGTGGCGCGGCGAGGGCGAGGCTTCGCACCCGTCGCTGGAGGAGACCTTCCGGTTCATCCAGCAGGTGACGATCTCGCACGACGGCCGCCCGTTCCTCATGTACTCCAGCCGCGCGTGGCGGCTGGACGGCGAGGGCGGCAACGTCGTGGCACCCGCGTTCCGCGAGACCGGCTTCCTCCGCCCGCAGCCCGACGACACGATCGAGTTCATGCTGATGCACTCGACGGGTGTCTCGGAGCTGTTCATCGGGCAGCCGCGCAATACCACGACCTGGGAGTTCGGCACCGACGCAGTGCTGCGCACCCCCACGGGCGAGGACGTCACCGCCGCCAGCCGCCTCTACGGCGTCGTCGACGGAGCCCTCGCCTACGTCGAGGAGCGCGCCACCTCCGCGCACGAACTGCAGCCGCGCCTCTCAGCCAAGCTCGACCGAGTCGCGGGCTGATCTCTGGTCGCCTTCCGTGGCGGTGGGGGTGGGGAACCTGAGCGGCTCCGTGGACTCCGCGCGCCACTCCTGATGCATGCCATACACGGCGTCGCGGCGTGCTCGCCACGAAGCCGCTGGAGAACCCCCGGCGGTGCAGGCTGCTCAGGTGGTGAAGGAGAAAGCGGCTGGTTCACACATCAGTCTCGGATCCCGGAGCCAGAAGACGTCTGAGGTTCCGCCACCCGCACCGCTGAGCAGGTCAAGCGAGGTTCAGTAGTTCGACTCGTAGAGGTTGACGATCTCGGTGTGCAGCGCGTCGTCGGCCTTCACGGACGTGCCGTTGATGGCGCGGACCTGGGTGAGGCGGCGGATGCTGGAGGCGAGCCAGACGCCGTCGGAGTCGAAGAGCGCCGAGGTGGGGAAGTCGACCACCTCGGTCTCCCAGCCCGCCTGCTCGGCCGCGCGGAACAGCGCGCCCTGGGTGGTGCCCGCCAGGACGCCCGAGGCGGGTGGCGTGGTCAGCAGCTTGCGGCCCTGGGCCAGCACGACCGTCGAGGTCGGGCCCTCCAGCACCGTGCCCTCGCTGGCGGTGAAGATGACGTCGTCGGCACCGCGCGCCTCGGCTTCGCGGAGCGCGGCCATGTTCACCGCGTACGACAGCGTCTTGGCCGACAGCAGCAGCCACGGGGCCCTGTCCATCAGGTCCGGCGCGTAGCCGCGGTCCAGGGTCACGACCTCGACCCCGCTGTCGCGCTTGCGCTTGGTGTCGGGACCGACGTCCATGCCCATCGCGAACCCGTGCGGCGTGCCGTCCCCACCGTCGATGCCCCTGGTGCAGACGAACTTCAGGCCCATCTCCGGCTCGGAATCCCACGGCCAGGCGTCGATGACGGCCTGCCCGGCTCGCTCCCAGGCCGCGCGCTCGGGAAGCGGCATCTGCAGCAGCCGCGCGGACCTCTCCATGCGGTCGAGGTGCGGCCCGAGCTCGCGCGGCTCCCGGTCGACGACCAAGATCGTCTCGAAGCAGCCGTCACCTCGCATCACACCGAGGTCATCGGCCCGGAACAGCGGAGCTTCGGGATCGGCGAGGGTCCCGTCCAAAAGTGCCAGTACGCGCATGCCGGAAGGGTAGAGCGTCCAGATCCCGGAGTCGGCTCGGAGGTTACGATCGAGGTGGGTTTCCCCATCCGAGCGCGTCGAGCACGGGAGCGGGCATTGAGCGACCAAGGATCGCTGCGCAGCACTCTGCACCAACGGGGCATGCGCATGACGCCGCAGCGCCAGCTGGTGCTCGACGCCGTGCGCGAGCTGGGCCACGCCACGCCGGAGCAGGCCTGCAAGAAGGTGCAGGAGATCGCCCCGACGATCAACATCACCACCATCTACCGGGCGCTCGACCTGCTCGAACAGCTCGGGCTGGTGCGGCACACCCACCTCGGCCACGGTGCGCCGACCTACTCCGCCGAGGAGCACGAGCACGTCCACCTCGCCTGCCACCGCTGCGGCCGGATCGACGAGGTGGCCATCGAGACGATGGACGAGCTGGCCGACAAGCTGCGCGCCGAGCACGGCTTCGCCCTCGACGCGACGCACCTGGCGCTGTCCGGCACCTGCCGGGAATGCCAGGCCGCCGACATCGGCTGAACCCGGTGTCGCACGAGCACGACTCAAGGAGCGTTGAATGAGTTCACCCACGCTGGATCTGCCGGGCGCGGTGCCCGCGCCGGAGGACTCGGTGGACCGCGGCGTTCCCTGGCACTTCGGCGACCCGTTCGCCGAGCAGCGCTCGGCGGCGCGTTCGGCCGTCCTGGTGGACCGCTCGCACCGCGAGGTCATCGCGGTCCCGGGTGAGGAGCGGCTGAGCTGGTTGCACCTGGTGCTCTCGCAGCACCTCACGGAACTGCCCGACGGGCAGGGAACCGAAGCGCTCGTGCTCGACACCCACGGCCGGGTGGACAGCCACGTGCTGGTCGCCCACCACGAGGGCGTGGTGTACCTGGACACCGACGCGCCCTCGGAGGTCACCAGCGCGCTGCCGACGATCGGCGTGAACGGCAGGCAGTCGCTGCCGGAGTACCTGGAAGCGATGCGGTTCTGGTCGAAGGTCGAGCCGCGCGACGTCACCTCGGAGTTCGCTGTGCTGACGGCGATGGGCCCGGACGCCGGCGGCATCCTCGCCGGGTTCACCGAGGTCCCCTCCGACGCCTACGGGGTGCGCGGACTGCCGGGAGGCGGGTTCGTGCGCAACGTGCCGTTCCGCGCGCTGCAGACCTACGACCTGCTGGTTCCGCGCGAATCGCTGGTCGACTGGTGGCTCAAGCTCACCGACGCCGGCATCCGCCCGTCGGGCACGATGGCGTTCGAGGCGCTGCGCGTGGAGGCGCTGCGGCCCCGGGTCGGGATGGACACCGACGACCGCGCGATCCCGCACGAGCTGGGCTGGATCCACCTCGCCGCGCACGTGGCCAAGGGTTGCTACCGCGGCCAGGAGACGGTCGCGAAGGTCCACAACGTCGGCAAGCCCCCACGCCGGATGGTGCTGCTGCACCTGGACGGGTCGGTGGAGGTCTCGCCGGAGATCGGCGACCCGGTGTTCCACGGCGACCGCAAGGTCGGCCGGGTGGGCAGCGTCGTGCAGCACCACGAGCTCGGGCCGGTGGCGCTGGCGCTGCTCAAGCGCACGGCACCGGTGGACGGGGAGCTGATGGCCGGTGATCCGGAGGAGGAGCGCGCGGTGGCCGCAGCGGTCGACCCGGACTCGGTGCCGCCGGACAGCGGTGAGCCGCCCGGCCGGGTGGCCGCCGACCGGCTCCGCGGCCGGTGACCGGTTAGTTTCGGTAACGGTCCTCAAGTTCTGCGCGCCAAGTGACGTCGGTGTTTGACAGGGCGGGTATGCCTTGAGGCATGCCGGTCGCCCGATCAGGGGTCGTTTCGAACACCGAGGAACGCTGATCGAACGCTCGGCGTCACACTGTTGTCGTAACGACATCACCCGAACTGTTGGCGAGCTCGACCGAATTGCCGGAGGATGGCCACGTGATCGAAGTCCGCCCGGGTGGACGGCGCCGTATCGACAGGGTCCTGTCCCCGGACTACACCAGTGGCATCGAACAACACGTGCTGGGTGATGTGCGCGCGTTGCGGGACGAGGCCGCCCAGGAGGAGACGGACCTGTCCTACCTGCGACGGGTGCTGCACGCGCGCATCGACATCGTGCGCGCCGAGCAGCGCCGCCGGCGCGAGGACGGTTCGCGGTCCGTGGTCGAGCAGCTGGTGAACATCCTGTCCGACAACGCCGTCGGCCCGGCCACCGGCTCGGGCCGCTACCAGACCACCGAGCCCTCGCGGGCCGAGGCGCACCGCAGGCACGTGGAAGCGCTGGTCTCGGACGTGGACCTCTCCGACGTCATGTCGCTGTCCGATGAGAAACTGGACCGGGCGCTGAGCGCCTACACCGCCGAGGAGGACTCGGTCTCGCAGCGCCGTCGCGAGGTTCAGCAGGTCGTGGATCGACTCAACGCAGAGATCGCCCGCCGCTACCGCGAGGGCGCCGCGTCGGTGGATGACCTTCTGGCTGAGGAGCGAGACCGGCGTTGATCCCCCCTGTTCCACTCGTCGAGATCGTCCGAAGTGGACTTCGGGAAGGCGTGCACCACGCTTCGGTGGTGGTGATCGACCCGGACGGTGCGCCCCTGCTCACGCGGGGCGATGCGACCGCTCCGATGTACCCCCGCTCGTCGCTCAAGCCCGCGCAGGCGGCCGGGATGCTGCGCTGCGGGCTCGAACTCCCCTCCGCCGACCTGGCGCTCGCCGCCGCTTCGCACAGCGGCGAGCAGGACCACGTCGCTGGTGTCTCCGAGATGCTGGAGCGGTTCTCGCTCACCGAGGACGACCTGCGCTGCCCGCCGGACCTGCCGCTGGGCCAGGCCGCGCGCCGAGGTGTCTCGCAGGAGCGGCGGATCACCATGAACTGCTCCGGAAAGCACGCCGCGATGCTCGCCACCTGCGTGATCAACGGCTGGTCCACCGCCGACTACCTGGACCCGAAGCACCCGCTGCAGGTCGCGATCGCCGATGCGGTCGTGGACCTGGCCGGCGAGCCGCTGGCCAACACCGCGATCGACGGCTGCGGCGCCCCGCTGTTCGCGATCTCGCTGACCGGGCTGGCCCGGGTGTTCCAGCGGCTGGTCACCACCCCGGTCGGGCAGGCGATGCACGAGCACCCGTGGCTGGTCTCGGGCACCGGCCGCGAGGACGTCCGGCTGATGAGTGCGGCCCCGGGGCTGATCAGCAAGATCGGCGCGGAGGGCGTGTTCGCCTTCGCCCTGCCGGACGGCCGCGCCGCGGCGATCAAGATCGCCGACGGCGGTGACCGCGCCCGGCTGCCGATCGCGGTCGGCATCCTCTCCGCCCTGGGCGTCACGGGCCTGGACGACCTCGCCGAGGAGCCGGTCTACGGCGGAGGCCACCCCGTCGGCTCGGTTCGCCTCATCCCCAACGCCCTGGACTGACCACCCGCTGAAAATTCAGGGCCCGGAACTGCGCGGAGTTTCGGGCCCTGATTTTTCAGCGGCACGCGGATCCTGTCGACCTTGAACGCTTCTCACCTGCACCGCGCACGCGATATGCTCATATAGCGGAACAGATATCCCACATTTCGGGACGGTGAGCATGAGCGCGCAGGACACCTACACGCACGGGCACCACGAGAGCGTGCTGCGGTCGCACCAGTGGCGGACGGCTGAGAACTCGGCCGCGTACCTGCTCGGCGACCTCCGCCCCGGCATCCAGGTGCTCGACGTCGGATGCGGCCCGGGAACGATCACCCTCGACTTCGCCGAACGGGTCGCGCCGGGCCAGGTGCTGGGCGTCGACAACGTCGAGGAACCGCTGGTGATCTCGCGCGCCGCCGCGGCCGAGCGCGGGGTGGACAACGTCCGGTTCGAGGTCGCCGACGTCTACCGCCTGCCGCACGCCGACGACTCCTTCGACGTCGTGCACGCCCACCAGGTCCTGCAGCACCTCACCGACCCGGTCGCCGCGCTCCGCGAGATGCGCCGCGTGTGCAAGCCCGGCGGGGTCGTCGCCGCCCGCGACGCCGACTACGGCGGCATGCGCTGGTCGCCCGATCACCCGGGCATGGACCGCTGGCTGGAGCTCTACCGCGAGGTCGCCCACCGCAACGACGCCTACCCCGACGGCGGCAAGCACCTCAAGACCTGGGCCCTGCAGGCGGGTTTCAGCGATGTCGAGTGCACCGCCTCGGCCTGGTGCTTCGCCACGCCCGAGGAGCGAGCCTGGTGGGGCGATCTCTGGGCGGACCGCATCCGCCAGTCCTCGTTCGCCGAGCAAGCCATCGCCTACGGCCTGACCACCCCGGGCGAACTGGAGTCCCTCGCCCGGGCCTGGCACGCCTGGCGTGACGCCGAAACCGGCTGGTTCGCCGTCCTCAACGGCGAAGTCCGCTGCCGCCCGTGACCTCATCGCCTGCGACGGGCATTCGATTTCAGCGGAAATCGGTTCCCTGATTTCCACTGATATCGGGAAGACCACCCTCGCGGGGCGACCTCCGGAGCATGGGTCGAGCGGGGATCAGTTGTGGTGTTCGCGGGCGGCGAACTCGGACCAGAAGTCCCGGAGCTGCTCGTAGCGGGTGGCGACCTCTTCCGCGTCGTCGGCCTCCATGGCGTCGACGATGGCGTGGACGTCCTCGGCCGAGGTGTCGGCGTCGAGGTCCGACTGGGTCATCAGCTGCACGAGGCCGCCGTAGTCGAGCTCGACGGCGCTGTGCGGGTGGAAGCGCTCCAGCCAGCGCCCGGTCTCCTTGAGGATCCGCGTCGGGCCGTCCTCGCCGATCGACTGCTTCGACACCGAGTGCGCACGGGCCACCCGGCGGCGGGCGTCGGCCATCGCGACCCGCCAGCAGACGCGGCGGCGATCAGGTTCGGTGAACACGCAGCGCTCGGTCGGATCCACCACGACGAACCAGGGCAGCGGAACGGTCCAGGTCGACGACAGCACGTGCACGGCACCGCCGGACAGCTCGCTGACCACCGCACCGGCGCGGGTGCGGGCCTTGTCCACCGACTCCGGCAGAGCCGCCGTGCGCAACGGGATCTCCGCGTCGCCCAGGAACCCCACCAGGGCCGCCGCAGCGCGCCCGTGCACGTCCAGCGGGCACACCAGCGGTCCCGGGCCGACCGTGGCGGCCGGGGCGGTGGGCACGTCCTCGGGGTCCAGCACTAGCACCCCGCCCACGCCTTGGACCTCGCCGTCGGCGTTCTCGCCCGGCAGCAACCTCGGGGGCGCGGCGAGCTGGCTGCGCAGCCACAGGTGCTGCTCCCACAGCCCCGCGTCGAACGGGTCGACGGACCCGCGCTCCACCGCGGCGTCGACTTCCTCGCGCAGCGGTGATTCGAACGACGACAGGGGCTCGTAGACCCTCAGGTAGGCGACGAACGGCTCTGGCACAGCGAGCATGGTGTCATGCCCCCGACGAGCCGGTTCGCGCGACTCACGGCCCTCCGCGAGCCGCGGCGAGCGGTTGATCGAATCGGGCGAGGGCGACGTCACCCAAGACACGGCGGCCAACTCCTGGCACCACGTCGCGTTGAACCGCCTCGACACGGTACGGTAGTTACAGGAAAAGTTGTCGAGATCATGCGGGGCCGGCTTTCCCCTGTCCGCCCCGCACACCCTGTGCGAGGGGGTCGAGCCATGGGGCGCGGCCGGGCTAAGGCCAAGCAGACGAAGGTGGCCCGCGAGCTTAAGTACAGTTCCCCGTCCATGGACATAGAGGCGTTGCAGCGAGAGCTGTCGACCTCGGAGTCCGGCGAGTGGTCCAGCGAAGACCGCGATGACTCGCACGACGACGGGTACGACGACTACGACTACGGTCGACGTTGACGCACTCCTCCGGTGAGAACAGCGGTTTTCGCGCTGTTCGTTCGATGGCGGAGTGCGTCGCTTAGCTCGCAGGACCAACAAGTACGTGGATGGCGCCGCCGGTCACGACCGGCGGCGCCACTCACGTCTGAGAAAACACCCGGAAGCGGAACTGGACACGGCAGGGGCGGTGCGGGATCAACTCCCGCACCGCCCCTCGTGCTGCGCGCGCGAGGACCCTCCAACGGGTGATCGTCACCATGCCGGGAATCCTCGGCGGGGTCCGCTCGTTGTACCCGGTGCCGGCGTCGTGCGCGTGCCCCCGGGCTCCAACTATCGCCTGCTGGGAATACCGTTCGGCTGGAGCCCATCAGTGCCACCCGCCGAGAGGCGGCCCGCACGACCCGGCGTCAACTTCAGGTTCCCATCACCTTGCTCAGCGGTGCGGGTGGGGGAACCTGAGCGGCTCCGTGGACTCCGCGCGCCACTCCTCATGTATGCCAATACGCATCGTCGCGGCGTGCTCGCCACGAAGCCGCTGGAGAACCACCGGCGGTGCGAGTTGCTCAGGTGGGGCAAGGAGAAAGCACCTTCGGTGCTTGCCTGACGGGGTTTTCTTTGTGCGTATGCGAGAAGCCGCAGCTCCCTGGTGGGGGCTGCGGCTCTTTCGTGGTTCGTCAGAAGCGGGGGTGGTTGCCTCGGAGGACGACTCGGTCGTCTTCTCCGGCTCCCTCGACCGTGGGCTGCTTGGCGACCTCGCCGAGGACCCAGGCGGGCACGTGGCGGGCGGTGAGCACGGCCAGGGCGCGGTCGACGTCCTCCGCCGTGACCACGGCGACCATGCCGATGCCCATGTTGAACGTGCGCTCCATCTCCTCCGCCTCGACCCGGCCGCGCTGGGCGATCATCCGGAACACCGGCGCAGGCGTCCAGGTGCCGCGGTCCAGCGTCGCGGTCAGGCCCGACGGGATGACCCGCGCCAGGTTCTCCGCGAGACCACCGCCGGTGACGTGCGCGAACGTTCGGACCTCCGCCTCGGCGGCCAGCGCCAGGCAGTCCTTGGCGTAGATCCGGGTCGGCTCCAGCATCTCCTCGCCGAGGGTGCGGCCGAACTCCTCCACGTGGCCTTCCAGCGGCATCCGCGCCAGGTCCAGCAGCACGTGCCGGGCGAGCGAGTAGCCGTTGGAGTGCAGACCGGACGAGCCCATCGCGATGACCACGTCGCCGGGGCGGACCTTGTCCGGCCCCAGCATCCCGTCGGCCTCCACGACGCCCACGCCGGTGGCGGAGATGTCGTACTCGCCGGGCGCCATCATCCCCGGGTGCTCGGCGGTCTCGCCGCCCAGCAGCGCGCAACCGGCCTGCACGCAGCCCTCGGAGATGCCCTTGACCAGGTCCGCGATCCGGTCCGGGACGACCTGGCCGACGGCGATGTAGTCCTGCAGGAACAGCGGCTCGGCACCGGCGACCACGAGGTCGTCGACGACCATGGCGACCAGGTCGATGCCGACCGTGTCGTGCTTGTCGACGGCCTGCGCCACGGCCAGCTTCGTGCCCACTCCATCGGTGGAGGAGGCCAGCACCGGCTCCTTCCAGCGGTCGAGCTTGAGCTGGAACAGGCCCGCGAACCCACCGAGGGAACCGAGCACCTCCGGCCGGGTCGCGCGCTCCGCCCAGGGGCGGATCTTCTCCACCGCCTCGTCACCGGCCTCGATGCTCACTCCCGCCGCGGCGTAGGTGGCCTTCGGGGTTTCGGATTGGGCAGACCCTGCGATCAGGTCTTCGGACACGACTGGCTCCACATCTAGTGCGATTTGCGATTCGCCGGACGCGCAATCCTGGCACGGCCAACGCTACGCGGCGAAGGTGAGGTCAAGGACGTTGCAGCGCGTCTTCCGCCCCGTAACCGCTGGGTAGCACGGGCTCGGCGGGTCCGGCCACGCCTCGCTCGTTGCCGAGTCCCTCCAGCAGGTACTTGCCGATCCGCGCGTCGTCCGGCAGAGGGATCGGGTACTCGCCGTCGAAGCACGCCGCGCACAACCGGTTGCGGGGCTGCTCGGTGGCGGCGATCAGGCCGTCCAGCGAGACGTAACCGAGGCTGTCGGCGCCGATCGAGCGCCGCACCCCGTCGTCGTCGAGGCCGTTGGCGACCAGTTCGGCGCGGGAGGCGAAGTCGATGCCGTAGAAGCACGGCCACTTCACCGGCGGCGAGGCGATCCGCACGTGGACCTCGACGGCTCCGGCCTCGCGCAGCATCCGCACCAGCGCGCGCTGGGTGTTGCCGCGCACGATGGAGTCGTCGACCACGACCAGCCGCTTGCCGCGGATGACCTCGCGCAGCGGGTTGAGCTTGAGCCGGATGCCGAGCTGCCGGATCGTCTGCGAGGGCTGGATGAACGTCCGGCCCACGTAGGAGTTCTTCACCAGGCCGTTGCCGTAGGGGATGCCGGACGCCTGGGCGTAGCCGACCGCGGCCGGGGTGCCCGACTCCGGGACCGGGATGACCAGGTCGGCGTCGACCGGGTGCTCCTTGGCCAGCTTGCGGCCGATCTCCACGCGGGTGCCGTGCACCGTGCGGCCGGAGATCGTGGTGTCCGGGCGCGCCAGGTAGACGTACTCGAACACGCAGCCCTTGGGCTTGGGGTTGGCGAAGGACTGCGAGCGCAGCCCGTCGGCGTCGATGGCCAGCAGCTCACCGGGCTCGACCTCGCGGACGAACGACGCGCCGACGATGTCCAGCGCGGCGGTCTCGCTGGCCACGACCCAGCCGCGTTCGAGGCGACCGAGCACCAGCGGGCGCACGCCCTGCGGATCGCGGACCGCGTAGAGGGTGTCCTCGTCGCAGAAGACCATCGAGAACGCGCCCGAGACGGTCGGGAACAGCTCCATCGCGGCCTGCTCCAGGCCGATGTCCGCGGCCTTGGCCGCGAGCATGCCGGTGACCAGGTCGGAGTCGCTGGTGGCGCGTTCGCATCCGTTGGCGGGCGACGACAGGTTACCGCCGTCGACCTTGCCGAAGTCGCGCGCGCGTTCCAGCAGCTCGGCGGTGTTGACGAGGTTGCCGTTGTGGCCGAGCGCGAGGCCGCTGCCGGCACCGGTGGTGCGGAAGGTCGGCTGCGCGTTCTCCCAAGAACCTCCACCGGTGGTGGAGTACCGGCAGTGCCCGACCGCGACGTGACCGTGCAGCGAAGCGAGCGTCTGCTCGGTGAACACCTGGCTGACCAAGCCCAGATCCTTGTAGACGACCACCTGAGAGCCGTCGCCGACGGCGATGCCGGCGGCTTCCTGGCCTCGGTGCTGGAGGGCGTAGAGCCCGTAGAACGAGAGCTTGGCGACTTCTTCGCCGGGGGCCCAGACGCCGAACACGCCGCATTCTTCGCGGGGGATGTCCCGCTCCAACGCGTCGGCGGAGGTGTCGAAGGTCGGAAAGGGCAGGTCCGTTGTCGTGCTGGCACTAGCCGGACGGTCGGTGACCACCGAGAACTCCCTGGATGACGGAGTCGGAGTTACACCTCAGTGTAAGGCGCGGGAAACCTGGGCGAACCCCACCCGAAGCGTGTCGGCCATCTCATCACAACACGTAGCAGGTCCGAAGCCCTCAGCCCTGCTCCACGCGCACGATCGGGAGCCACTGGGAGACGTCGGAGCGCGAGCCCGAAGCGGTCAGCAGACCGCCTTCGACGGCGTCGGACCAGGTCAGGCGCCCGGTCGCGAGCAGCAGCCAGGTGCGCGGATCGGTCTCGACGACGTTCGGCGGGGTGCCGCGGGTGTGCCTGGGCCCTTCGACGCACTGCACGGCCGCGAACGGCGGGACCCGCACCTCGACGCTGTTGCCGGGCGCGATCTGCTCCAGTGTCCGCAGGCTCAGCCGCACGGCCTTGGCCATCTCGGGCCTGGCCGGACGACGTTCGGCGTCGTCGAGCCACTCGCGCACGGCGGTGACCGCCTCGCGCATCTCCCCGGGGTCCACCGCACCGCGCTTCGGCATGGCGCGAAGTCTAGTGCCGGGCGGTCGTGGTCCGAGCTGACCGGGGAAAAGGGACTTCGATCATGGAAGCTCAGGGCTGGAAACGCCCGATCGTGCGCCTCGGTGCCGGTGCTCAGATGTGCAGAACCGGTGCCGAGACGCCTGATCGATTCACCCGCCAGATCGATTCACAGCCAGCCGAGCTTGACCGCCTGCATACCGGCCTGGAACCGCGTCTCCACGCCGAGCCGCGAGATCAGCTCGCGCACCCGCCGGTGCGCCGTGCGAGCGCTGAAGCCCATCAGCCGGCCGATCGTGTCGTCGGTGGCGCCCGAGGCCAGCAGCGACAGGATCCACCGCTCCTCCTCGGTGGGCCGCAGCTCGTTGCCCTCGAGGTCCTGGTTGGCCGTGAACGGCGCCGCGTAGCGCCACAGGTCCTCGAAGATGCGGGCGATCGCCGCCAGCATCGCCGAGCTGCGCACCACGACCGCGCTCTCCACCGAGGTCTCGGTGACGGTCAGCGGCAGCAGCGCGATCTCGTTGTCCACCATGATCAGCTTGGTCGGCGCCACGTGGATCACCCGCGCCTGCTCGCCCAGCGCGACGAGCTTGGTCGTGATGTCCAGCTGCGGGGGACGAGCGAGCGCGGAGCGGTCGTAGAGCACCTGGTAGCGCACGCCTTCGGCGAGCTTGCGCGATTCCAGCGAGTCCAGCGTGCCGGTCTGCGCGTAGGGCGGTTTGGCAACGCCCTGCACCAGGTGCGTGGCGCTGGCCTGCAGCTCGTACGCCGCCCAGCCGACCCGCTTGGCCCCGTGCACGACCTGCAGCACTCCGCCGCTGCCCGCCTGCGCCCGAGCCGCTCGGGTGACCGATGCGACCTGCGCCTGCACGGCGCGCTGGCTGAGCTGTTCCGGTGCGCCCGGCTCGGCCACCCCGGTCGGTGCCTTGGTCAGTTCCTCGGTGTATCCGGGTAACACGGCACATCCCTCCTCGATGTGCCCCGGCGACGCCCGCCTGCGATCAGGCGCGGGCACCGCAATGGACACTGAGCTCCCCCTGTTGTTGGCAACGTATCCACCGGGAACAACCGCCGGAACCGACTTTCGCCGGACAAGATGGGCGACGAACGTGTTTACGCCCGGTCAGCGGAGCCCCGATACCCCCGAAAGCAGCGCCTTCACGCAGCGCGGGCCCTCCCTGAAGCGCTCAGGAAGGGCCCGCGACGGCGCTCTATCGCGTCAGGCGATCACAGGTCGCCGATCTGCAGGAGGTCGGCGAGGGTGCCCTGCGGGGCGCCCTGGACGACACCCGCGGACGCCTGGCCCTGCAGGCCCTTGATGACGTCGGCCGGAGCGGTGCCCGGGTTGGCGCCCAGGAACAGCGCGCCGACGCCGGCCACGTGCGGGCTGGCCATCGAGGTGCCGCTCATCGCCTCGGTGCTGCCACCGGGAACGGTGGAGACGATGTCCACGCCGGGGGCGTAGCCCTCGACGGTGGCGCCGAAGTTGGTGAACTCGGCGGAGGTGTCGGTGTTGTCCGACGCGGCCGTGGTGAACACGCCCTCGGCGCTGGCCGGGGACACCTGCTCGGCGTCCTGCGACTCGTTGCCGGCGGCGACGGCGAGGAACACGCCGCTGTTGACCAGGTTGGTGGCCGCCTCGTCGAGGGCCGGGTCCTTCGGACCACCCAGCGACATGTTGGCGACGGAGTTCTCGTCGTGGTTCTGGGCGACCCAGTCGATGCCGCCGACGACGGACTCGGTGGTGCCCTGGCCCTGGTCGTCCAGGACGCGGACGCCGACGAGCTTGACGGCCGGGGCGACACCGTAGGTGTTGGAGCCGATGGTGCCGGCGACGTGCGTGCCGTGGCCCTGCTTGTCGATGCCGTCGCCACCGGTGGCGTCGAAGCCGACCGAGGCGCGACCGCCGAAGTCGGGGTGGTCGGGCGCGATGCCGGTGTCGATGATGTAGGCGGTCACGCCCTCACCCTTGCCGGTGGGGGTGTAGCTGTCGTCCAGCGGCAGGGCCGGCTGGTCGATGCGGTCCAGGCCCCACGAGCCGACGGCGGCCGGCTTCACGTCGGGCTCGACCGCCATGCGGTAGCTCTGCGAGATGTTCTGGACCTTGTCGTTGGCCCGGACCTTCGCCAGCTGCTCGGGGTTGAGCTTGGCCGAGAAGCCGTTGATCGACTTGGTGTAGGTGTGCCGGGCCTGGACGCCCAGTTCCTCGGCGACGCCCTGCGGGGCGATGCCGTCCTTGAGGTTGACGATGTAGACGTCCGCGGTGTCCCTGGACTGAGCCTGCGGGTGCAGGGTCAGCGGGGCGAGTTCGTCCTGCGGCTGTGCGCCGGCGGGAGATCCGGCGAACACGAGCGCCGCCGCGGCAACCCCTGCCCCGGTGCCGAAGAGCAGCTTCCTCATGCGTTCCCCTCCTTCAAACGGTTCCGCTCGGGTGGGGCCGAGCGGAGGTGTTTCAGAGCGGAACGTAACCAGCGAGTGCACTCATATGGGCGACGTTGGCGATTTTGCGCCAAACAATCGGACGTTGGGGTTAACGCGTTCCCAATCGGACCAGACTTACCGGGAATGAGCAGCTGAAACCTTCGAAAGCGCAAGGGGCTGAACGGCCCGGCGATCGCCGGATTTCCCAGTTGTTACCCGCAAGTAGGGGTAACACTGCGTACTCAATATAACGGAGGGTGCGGACGCTCTAACGGGTGGCGGCTACCCAGCGCCGCAACCGCAGCCGGACCTCCTCGACGTACTCGTCGGACTGCTCGGCATCGCCGTCGGCCGACTCCGGATCCACGCCGTAGGTCATCCCGTAGTAGCGGTACAGCGCCCGTTCCGTCGCCAGCGGCAGGTCGCCCTTGTCCAGATCGACCCGCGGCGCCTGGCGGACGGCCTCCTTGCCGACCGAGACGGTGACCGTGTCGCCGTCGAAAGCGGCGCCGTCGAGCGGCACGAAGCTCTCGTTCGTGCCGAACAAGCCGGTTTGGACCGTGATCCACGCGGGTTGTTCGGTGTCGTCGTCGATGAACAGCTGTCCCACGATGCCGATGCGCTGCCCCGCCGGATCGAAGACCTCGCACCCGAACATGCGCAACGCTTCCCGCTGACCGATCATCGAGCACCCCTCCCCGCAAAGCCCGGGAACCAAGTCTCCCCCTTCGTCGCGCGGGGCGGCACCTCAAAACGGCGGACTGACCTCTTCGGACCACGCCGGGCGAAGAATGGGACCCTTCAACGGGAACGCTCGGCAGTCGCGGGGCGTGTTCTTGTCCAGCCGAGCTAACGGAGTCTCGAACCTCATGACCGAACCCACGCCGCCGATCACCGACGAGATGCGGGCGCACGCCAAGGAGAACCCGAACACCTGGCTGTACATCGCCGACCCGGGCTACGCCCAGGACGAAGAGGGCGACATGCCGCCGGAGGGCGTCGTCGGTGCTTACCGGATCGATGAGAACGGCGTGATCGACGAGGAGTTCCAGTTCAACGAGCAGTACGTCCCCTCGGACCTGATGCTGCACCGGCCGGAACCGAGCAACGACCTGGAGCGCGTGCTCGACGAGATCGCCGACGGCGAGCGCCCGGAGGACGACCTGCCGCAGGCCGTGCTGGACGGCGAGGTGATGCTCTACGCGCCGTCGGCCGACGACCGCAACGTCTACACCGCCGAGATGTCCGACGGCACCACGCTGGTCCCTGCCTGCACGTCGGCCTCGCGGGTTCCCGAGGACTGGCCGGGCTACCGCACGGTTCCCGGCTCCTGGCTGCCCGACGTCCTCGGCGGCTACGACCTCGGCCTCAACCTGCACGAAGCCGTCCAGGCCGTCATCCCCAACGGCGTCCTCGTCCAGTTCGCCGAGGACCGAGGTGAATGAAGCAGCGCCTCTCGCTCAGCGGTGCGGGTAGCGGAATCCGACCGGCGGTGCCGGCCCGCGAGGGCGGCGCGCTGAGGAGCCGGCTTCGCCGGTGGCCGTCGCGACTCGATCGACGGATGGCCGGTCGCTCACGTCGAACCTAGGGTCGGCGGGGTGACCGGACCAGGACTGATCGAGGACTACGCGCTGCTGTCCGACCTGCGCACGGCCGCCCTCGTGGGCAAGGACGGCTCTCTCGACTGGTTGTGCCTGCCGCGCTTCGACGCACCCGCCTGCTTCGCGCGGCTGCTCGGCGGTGAGGGCCGCTGGGCGATCGCCCCGACGGAGCCGGTGCGCGAGGTCCGCCGCCGGTACCGGGAGAACTCCCTGGTGCTGGAGACGGAGTTCCGCACCGACTCCGGCGTGCTGCAACTGATCGACTTCATGCCGCCGCACGAGGTGAACCAGCACGACGAGCCGTGCGTGGTGCGGATCGTCGAGGGCGTGTCCGGCGAGGTCGGCTTCCAGCTCGACTGGGTGCTGCGCTTCGACTACGGCGATTCGGTGCCGTGGGTGCGCCGGGTCGGCGAGACCGACCCGGTGCTCGACGAGTACGTCCTGGGCATCGCCGGTCCGCACACCGTCGTGCTGCGCGGCGAGGAACTGCCCACCCGGGTCGACGGCGAACGCGCCCACCGCCACACCGGGACGATCTCCGCCGGTCAGCGCATGTCCTGGGTGCTGCAGTGGTCCTCGGACCCCGACCAGCTGCCCGCGCCGATGGACCCGGAGCAGGAACTGCTGGAGTGCGAGGAGTTCTGGCGGAACTGGTCGGCCAAGATCGTCTACGACGGGCCCTACCCGAAGGCCGTGCGCCGCTCGCTCGCCACGCTCAAGGCGCTGATCTACGCGCCCACCGGGGGCATCGTCGCCGCCCCCACCACCTCGTTGCCGGAAGCCGTCCCCGGCAACCGCAATTGGGACTACCGCTACTGCTGGCTCCGCGATGCGACGCTGGTGCTGCTCGCCCTCGACGACCTCGGCTGCACCTCCGAAGCCGAGGCGTGGCGGCGCTGGCTGGTCCGCTCCGTCGCCGGCGACCCCGCCGACCTGCAGATCATGTACGGCGTCGGCGGCGAACGGCACCTGATCGAGTGGGAAGCGGACTGGCTGCGCGGGTACCGGGACACCGGCCCCGTCCGGGTCGGCAACGCCGCCTACCGGCAGCGGCAGCTGGACGTCTACGGCGAGGTGATGGACGCGCTGCACCTGGCCCGCGAACGCGGGCTGGTGGAGAGCGAGGACTCGTGGGCGGTGCAGCGCGGCATGCTCTCCCACCTGGAGCGGATCTGGCGGCAACCCGATCGCGGGCTGTGGGAGGTGCGCGGGCCGGACCGGCACTTCACGCACTCGCAGGTGATGGTGTGGGTCGCCTTCGACCGCGCGGTGCGCGGAGCCGAGGAGGACGGGCTGCCGGGACCGGTCGAGCACTGGCGGCAGCTGCGCGACGAGGTCCGCGAGGAGGTGCTGCGGCGCGCGTGGAACCCCGAGATCCGCGCGTTCACCCAGTTCTACGGCGGAACCTCGCTGGACGCCTCGGTCCTGCTGCTGCCCGCGGTCGGCTTCCTCTCCGGCCGCGACGACCGGATGCGCAGCACCGTCGACGCGATCCAGCGCGAGCTCCAGCACGGGGTGCTGGTCGACCGCTACACGACCACCGACGAGCCGAGCGAGCTCGACGGTCTGAGCGGGCGGGAGGGCTCGTTCCTGGCCTGCTCGTTCTGGATGGTCGACGCGCTGGTCTACTGCGGCCGGCGCGGCGAGGCGGAGCGGATGTTCGCCGAACTCGTCGAGATGGCCAACGACGTCGGCCTCTACTCCGAGGAGTTCGACGCCGAGAGCGGTTGCTTCACCGGCAACTTCCCGCAAGCGTTCAGCCACCTCGCGCTGGTCAACTCGGCGGCGGTCCTCTACGGCGGCCGCACGCGGGAGCAGAAGTCCCGCCGGAACGGGACGGCGGCCGACACCTCGGCCGCTCAGTCCAGGTGGGAGAAGATGTAGTCGGTGACCGTCTGGGGATCGCCCGGCTTGGCCCAGAGGTAGCCCTGCCCGGTCTCGCAGCCGATCTCGGCCATGCGTCGGGCCTGGGCCTGGGTTTCCACGCCCTCGGCGGTGACCGTGAGACCGAGCGTGTGGGCGAGGTCGACGAGGGTGCCGACGATGCGGGCGTCGACCGGATCGGCGCGTTCGGCGTCGCGCAGCCCCTCCATGAACGAACCGGCGATCTTGAGCTCGTGCACCGGGAGATGCCGCAGGTAGGCCAGGTTGGAGTAGCCGGTGCCGAAGTCGTCGATGGCGATGCGCACGCCCATCCGCGACAGCGCGCGCAGCTTGTCCAGCGGCTCGTCGGCGGTGGACATGATCGTGCTCTCGGTCAGCTCCAGCTGGAGCCGGTGCGGGGCGAGTCCCGTGTCCTCCAGGATCTCGGCGACGTCGCGGACCAGGTTCGGGTCGCGCGACTGCCGGACCGCGAGGTTGACGCTGACGAACGGTGCCGAGTCGCCGAACCGGTCCTGCCACCGCTTGGCCTGCTCGCACGCCTTGTGCAGCACCCACCGGCCGAGCGGGACGATCAGCCCGGTCTCCTCGGCGAGCCCGATGAACTTGTCCGGCCCGAGCCTGCCGAGGTCCGGATGCGCCCAGCGCACCAGCGCCTCGACGCCCACGACCGAGCTGTCCCGCAGCCCGATCAGCGGCTGGTAGTCCACGTAGAACTCGTCGCGCTCCAGCGCCGCGGGCATCGACGCGGCCAGCCGCAGCCGGGCGACCTCGTTGGCGTTGCGCTCCTGGTCGAACTGCGCCCAACGGCCCTTGCCGTCGGACTTCGCCCAGTACAGCGTCACGTCGGCGTCGCGCATCAGCTCGGCGGCGGTCTGCCCGTCGACGTTGCGCTCGACGATGCCGATGCTGGCCGAGACGGTCAGCTCGTGGCCGTCGATGCGGATCGGCTCGTCGATGACCGACAGCACCTGCTCGGCGATCTCGACCGCCTGCTCGGTTCCGGTGGAGTTCTGCAGCAGGATGACGAACTCGTCGCCGCCCATGCGCGCGACCAGCCGGTCGTCGCCGTGCACCGCGGCGGCGAGCCGCTCGGCGACGGTCACCAGCAGTTCGTCGCCGACGTGGTGACCGAGGCTGTCGTTGATGACCTTGAAGCCGTCGAGGTCCATGTAGCACAACGCGATCCGGTCGTCGGGATCGTGGCGCCTGAGGATCGACTCCAGCCGGTCGAGGAACAGCGCCCGGTTCGGCAACGTCGTCAGCGGATCGTGCATCGCCTGGTAGCGGAGCCGTTCCTGCAGCTCGCGGCGGTCGGTCACGTCCTCGATCAGGGCGACCTGGTAGAGCGGCTTGCCGTCGTCGTCGCGGATCAGCGACACGAACAGCTCGGTCCACACCGTCTTGCCGCTGGGCCGGGAGAACTGCTTCTCGACCCGGAACTGCTCGCGCTCGCCGCGGACGAGCTCGTCGTAGAGCCGCCATGTCCGGTCGGGGTCCTCCGGATGCATCATGTCGGCCACCTGCATCCGCCGGATGTCATCGGCCGAACGCCCCATGATGCGCGTCAGCGAGTCGTTGACCTCCAGTATGCGGCCCTCGGTGTCTCCGATGCCGATGCCGATGGCGGCCTCGGAGAAGATCGCCCGGAAGCGGGCCTCGCTGGTGCGCAACGCCAGCTCGACGGCGTCGCGCGCGTCGAGCACGGCCTGCCGGATGGCCTCCTGCTCGTCGAGCGTGCGCTTGCGCGCGGCCTGCACCGCGGCGACGCGCTTGCGCCACACCGGGTCGTCGCCGAGCCGCAGCACGTCGAGCATCTCGTCACCGATGAGCTCGACGGTGCGGGCCAGCGACTCGGAGCTGGTGAAGTGCACACCGATGAGGTCAGCGCCCACCGCGCGGGCGGGCGAGGCGTCGAAGGGTTCGCCGACCAGCGCGTCGACCAGGCGGTCGGTGTAGCCGTGCAGACGGCCTTCGACCTCGGCGCTGGTCATCGGCACGTAGCTGGTTCCCATCAGCGCCTGCGCCCAGACCGCGGCGAAGCGTCGTCGGTCCGTTCGGTTCACCTTGGCGGCCACCTCGTGAGCGCTGGGCACCGGCGCGGTCCAGCCAGTCATGCCTGGGCGCCCTCCACTCGTCGTCCTAGCCTGGGCCGTTTCTCGTCGGAGCATACGACCGGTTGAGCCTGGCGGTCGAACATCATGTACGGCACCCGGTGCAGTCTCGACACCTGTGTCGGGCGGCCATCCGCGTGGCCGAGAGACCAATACCGCTACCGCCCGCGATCAGTTCATCGATGAACGGCGACGGAGTTCGAACCCCCACTGTTAGACGCTCAACCCACCCCTAGAGGTTGCGCTGGCAATTCTTCGCCAAAACCCCTGTTCGGGTGCCCCGCAGCTGTACGGATTGAGCCGATCCGGTCAAAAGCTAACACAGGATCTTCTGCTTTCGGAAAGCGTTCGCCACACTTTCGGGGCACGATGCGTAGCCGCTCGACATGCTCCACGACTATCCGTGAATGCGAGGCCACGATGACTGCACGCGGTCGCTCAGCCCTGGTCATGATGGTCGCACTGGCGTGCTCGGTGCTCACCGCCCCGGCTCAGGCGAGTCCCTCCGACGAGGACAACGCGACGCTGGGATCGCAGATCCGCGAGTTCGAGCCCCTCGACCCGCTGCCCGAGCCGAACCTCGACCCGCTGGCCACCGTGCCGGGCATGGACGTCGCCAGCTACCAGGGCAACGTGGACTGGGCGTCCTGGTACGGGCAGGGCAAGCGCTTCGCCTACGTCAAGGCGACCGAGTCCCACAGCTACACCAACCCGTACTTCGCGCAGCAGTACAACGGGTCCTACGACGTCGGCATGATCCGCGGCGCCTACCACTTCGCGATCCCCAACGCCTCCAGCGGAGCCGCCCAGGCGAACTACTTCGTCGACAACGGCGGCGGCTGGTCGACCGACGGCCGCACGCTGCCCGGCGCCCTGGACGTGGAGTACAACCCGTACGGTTAGGTCTGCTACGACATGAGCGGGGACGCGCTCACCGCGTGGATCAAGGACTTCAGCGACACCTACCACGGGCGCACCGGCCGCTACCCGGTCATCTACACGAGCACGAACTGGTGGAACCAGTTCGTCTCCGGGACCTTCGGCACCACCAACCCGCTGTGGATCGCCCGCTACGCCGACAGCCCCGGCCAACTCCCCCGGGGCTGGCTGCTGTGGACGTTCTGGCAGCACACCTCCGACCCCCTCGACCAGAACACCTTCAACGGCCCCATGTCGGGCCTCCAAGCCCTCGCCAACGGCTGACCCGCCCCTGACCACGGCCGTGTTCAGGACACGGAACCCCGCCGTGATCGGGGACCGGAACACGGGAGCAATCCGGCCATCCCGGCGCGGAAGGGCAGCTCGCCGATGATCGTCTTCGTGGACAATCACCGGCATGGGTGAACGCAAGGTCGGGTTGGTCTTGACGATCTCGCTGGCGATCCTCGTGCTGTGCGGGGTGAGCGCCGGGTTGCTGGTGTTCGACCCGCGGACCACCGGGGCCGACGCCTTGCGGACCGGCGGGCTCGCGGCCGGATCGGTGGTCGCGCTGTACGCGCTGTGGCTCAACGATCGGCGGCGGCGGGTCGAGGAGCAGCGGCAGAGCCTGGAGAGCCGCCGCACCGACCTGGACCGCGACCGCGTCGCCGACGAGCGCTTCGCCCGCGCGGTCGAGCTGCTGGGGCACGAGACCGACCAGGTCAGGGTGGGTGCGCTGCACGCGCTGGCAGGTCTGGCGCGCAGCAACCGCGACTACGCCCAGACCGTCCTCGACGTGCTCTGCTCCTACCTGCGCCGCCCCTTCCAGCACCCGCGCTACTCGTCGTCGCAGCGCTGGACGCCGGAGGAGTCCGACGACGCCGAGCGCCAGCTGCAGGTGCGGCTGACCGCGCAGCGCCTGATCACCGAGCTGCTGCCCGGTGCGGACGACACCGACGAACCGGCCTTCGACCTGGACCTGACCGGGGCGACGCTGGAGTACTTCGCGCTGTCCGACCGCAAGGTCGGCACCGTCCTGCTGCGCTACGCGCACCTGTTCAGCAGCAACAACCTCAGCCGCAGCGTCTTCCACGGCGACGTCTACTTCACCGGCAGCGCCTTCGGCACCGGCCGGCTCAGCGGCAGGTTCCGCTGCGACGACGCGGTGTTCCACCGCCGCGCGTGGTTCAGCGGCGTGCACTTCGGCGGGCCGATGCGCTGTCGGCGCAGCACGTTCCACGGGCCCGTGAAGTTCTCCGACAGCACCTTCACCGACGAGGTGACGCTGGCCGGTTCGACGTTCGAGGGGCGGTCGGACTTCGACGGCGTCGTGTTCGACCGGACCCCGGACCTGACCGGGACGACAGGAGCCCCGACCATCGCGGTCGGGGCTCCTGAGTGAGCGGACTCAGCCGAACAGCTTCGGCAGGGTGCCTTCCCAGGCTTCGCGGAGCTCCGGCAGCGGGATCTCGGTGACGTCCTGGATGTCCAGGGAGTTCGAGCCCGCGTCGGCGACACCGACCTTGGCCCACGGCAGGCCGCGGGCGGTGCACATGTCGGTGAAGCGCAGCTCCTCGGAGCGCGGGACCGCGACGAGGACGCGACCGGCGGACTCGGAGAACAGCTGGACGAACGGGTCCGCGCCCTCCGGCAGCACCACGCGGGCGCCGCACTCGCCGACCAGCGCGGTCTCGACCAGCGCCTGCGCCAGACCGCCCTCGGAGAGGTCGTGCGCGGCGGAGATCATGCCGTCGCGGGAACCCGCGAGCAGGATCTCGGCCAGCAGCTTCTCGCGGGCCAGGTCGACCTTCGGCGGCGTGCCGCCGAGGTGGTCGTGCGCCACGCGGGCCCACTCCGAACCGCCGAACTCCTCGCGCGTCTCGCCGAGCAGGATCAGCGTCTCGCCCTCCTCGCCACCGATGCCGGTGGGGATGCGGCGGGTGACGTCGTCGATCGTGCCGAGCACGCCGACGACCGGAGTCGGCAGGATCGCCTGCTGACCGGTCTGGTTGTAGAAGCTGACGTTGCCGCCGGTGACCGGGATGCCCAGCTCGGCGCAGGCGTCGGCCAGGCCGCGCACCGCCTGCTGGAACTGCCACATCACGCCCGGGTCCTCCGGCGAACCGAAGTTCAGGCAGTTGGTGACGGCCATCGGCGTGGCACCGGTGGTGGCCACGTTGCGGTAGGCCTCGGCCAGCGCCAGCTGCGCGCCCGTGTACGGGTCGAGCCGGGTGTAGCGGGCGTTGCAGTCGGTCGCGATCGCGATGCCGCGACCGGTCTCCTCGTCGATGCGCAGCACGCCGCCGTCGGACGGCTGGGCCAGCACGGTGTTGCCCCGCACGTAGCGGTCGTACTGGTCGGTGACCCACGCGCGCGAGCACAGGTTCGGCGAGGCGGCCATCGTCAGGATGGTCTCCCGCAGCTCTTCCGGGGAGGACGGACGGGCCAGGGTGTTGGCGTTGTCGGCGGCGATGAGGTCCTGCTCGCCCGGCCGCTCGACGGGACGCTGGTAGACCGGACCGTGGTGGGCGACGGTCCGCGGCGGCACGTCGACGACGAGCTCGTCCTGCCAGTAGATCTCGAGGTTCTCGCCGTCGGTGACCTCACCGATGACGTTGGCCGTGACGTCCCACTTCTGGCAGACCTTCATGAACTCGTCCACCTTGGACGGGTCCACGACGGCGCACATGCGCTCCTGGGACTCGCTGGAGAGGATCTCCGCGGCGTTCATGCCGGCGGCGCGCAGCGGGACCTGGTCCAGGTCGACGCGCATGCCGCCGTCACCGGCCGCGGCCAGCTCGGAGGTCGCGCAGGACAGCCCGGCACCGCCGAGGTCCTGGATGCCCACGACCAGGCCCGAGTGGTACAGGTCCAGGCAGCACTCGATGAGCACCTTCTCCGCGAACGGGTCGCCGACCTGCACGCTGGGCAGCTTCTTGCGGCCACCCCCGCTCTCGTCGCCGTCGAAGGTCTCCGAGGCCAGCACGGACACGCCGCCGATGCCGTCGAGGCCGGTGCGCGCGCCGAACAGGATGATCTTGTTGCCCTTGCCGGAGGCGTGCGCGAGGTGCAGGTCCTCGGTCTTCATCACGCCGACGCACATGGCGTTGACCAGCGGGTTCCCGGCGTAGGACTCGTCGAAGACGACCTCGCCGCCGATGTTGGGCAGACCCAGGCAGTTCCCGTAGCCGCCGACTCCGGCGACGATGCCCGGCAGGACGCGCTTGGTGTCCGGGGCGTCGGCCGGGCCGAAGCGCAGCGGGTCGGCGACGGCGACCGGGCGGGCGCCCATCGCCATGATGTCGCGGACGATGCCGCCCACACCCGTGGCCGCGCCCTGGTAGGGCTCGACGTAGGACGGGTGGTTGTGGCTCTCCAGCTTGAAGGTGACCGCCCAGCCGTCGCCGATGTCGACCACACCGGCGTTCTCGCCGATGCCGGCGAGCATCTTGGCGCGCATCTCGTCGGTGGTGGTCTCGCCGAAGTACTTGAGGTGGACCTTCGAGGACTTGTAGGAGCAGTGCTCGCTCCACATCACCGAGTACATCGCCAGCTCGGCCTCGGTGGGCCGGCGACCGAGGATCTCGCGGATCCGCTGGTACTCGTCGTCCTTCAGGCCCAGCTCGCGGAACGGCTGGTCGACGTCCGGAGAGGTCTTCGCCCGGTCGACGGAGTCGATGTGGCCGGCTCCACCGGCCGTGTCGATCTTGTCGGTCACGCTGCCACCAAAGAATCCAGAACGGACAGGAACATGCCGAGGCCGTCGTCGGTGGGCCCGGTCAGCGGGTCGATCGCGTGCTCGGGGTGCGGCATCATGCCCGCGATCCGCCCGCGCGCGTCGGTGACGCCCGCGATGTCGCGCCGCGACCCGTTCGGGTTCTCACCGGCGTAGCGGAACAGCACGCGGCCTTCGCCCTCGAGCTGGTCGAGCACGGCCTCGTCGGCCACGTAGTTGCCCTCGCCGTGCTTGATCGGGACGAGCAGCTCGGCGCCGACGTCGTAGCGCGTGGTCCAGGCGCTGGAGTTGTTCTCCACCTTCAGCCACTGGTCGCGGCACACGTAGTGCAGGCCCGCGTTGCGGGTCAGCACGCCGGGCAGCAGCCCGGACTCGCACAGGATCTGGAAGCCGTTGCACACACCCAGCACCGGCATCCCCTTGCCCGCCGCGATGATGACCTCGGTCATCACCGGCGCGAACTTGGCGATCGCGCCGCAGCGCAGGTAGTCGCCGTAGGAGAAGCCGCCGGGCACGACCACCGCGTCGACGCCCTTGAGGTCGTGGTCGGCGTGCCAGAGGGCGACGGCCTCACCACCGGCGCGGCGGACCGCGCGCGCGGCGTCGACGTCGTCGAGCGTGCCGGGGAAGGTGATGATGCCGATCTTCGCGCTCATGCCAGTACCGCCTCTCCGCGATTCACAGTGGTGGTTGCGCCCGGCTGAATCTCGCGTTCCGCGGTTCCTCGTGGCCGGCTCGCGTCACGCTCCACTGAGGTGCGGTTGAGCAGGGCTGAAGTGGGCCACATGGTGATCATGCTTCCGCCCGGCGCACGACGAAGTCCTCGATGACGGGGTTGGCCAGCAGGGTTTCAGCGATGTTGGCGAGCGTGGCGTCGTCGACGTCGTCGGCGACCTCCAGCTCGAACCGCTTTCCCTGGCGGACTTCGGTGATGCCGTCGAACCCGAGACGGGGCAGCGCGTTGGCCACCGCCTGTCCCTGCGGGTCGAGGATCTCCTGCTTCGGCATGACGTCGACAACGACTCGGGCCACGGGTGCTGCTCCCGGTTTCCGTGCAGATCCGCCGGTACCGGCGGATGGCCAGCAGTACGTTCGCAGCGTAACTGAGCTGGGAGTTCACCCCTCCGAGCAGGGGCCTGACGTGCGTCGCAGCTCACCCATCGACTGTGTTCCGCATCACGAAAACGGGTGGTTGTCCGAACCTCTTCGCGGGTGGGACGTCTTCAGGACATCAACGACATCGCTCGCACTGAGGGGGATTCACGATGCGCAGCTTGAAGACCGCGCTCGCCGGAGCCGCGCTCGCCGGCCTCGCGCTGACCGCCGCCGCACCCATCGCCACCGCCGTCCCGGCCACCACCGGCACCGCGCCGGCCGCCGCGGTCACCGCCCAGGGCGGCGGCCTGACCGTCGACCACGCCGTGGTGCGCCCGGGCGAGCAGCTCAAGATCCACCTCGACCACGGCCCGGAGGCGCTGAGCTGGATCTCCTCCGGTTCGTTCGTCCGCGACTCCGGGCACCCGATGGGCGCCGACGAGGGCGTCGCCCACGTGGTCCGCGACTCCGGCGGCAGCGCCGACGCGGTCGCCACCATCGGCGACGTCCCGCCCGGCCAGTACGTCGTGCACGCGCGCGTGGGCGGCGGCTCCGTTCCGGGCGTCACCATCACCGTCCGGTGACAGGAGGCGAAGACCGGCGGGGCTCGGGGGTCCGCCGGTCTTCGCCCTCGCGCGGGTGGTGGCAGAGTGGGCGCGGATTTCGCCGCTGCTGAGGAGGATTCGCGTGCACATCACCCACTTCGGACACGCGTGCGTGCTGCTGGAGACCGGTTCGGCCAGGCTGCTGCTCGACCCGGGCGCGTTCTCGACCGACTTCGAGGACCTGCGCGACCTCGACGCCGTGCTGATCACCCACCAGCACCCCGACCACCTCGACTTCGACCGGCTCCCGGCGCTGCTGGCCGCCAACCCGGACGCCCGGCTGGTCGTCGACCCGGGCAGCGCTCCGGCCGTCGCCGAGAAGGGGCTGACCGCCACCACCGCTCGACCCGGTGATGCCCTCGAGCTGGGCGGATCCTCGATCAACATCGTCGGCGGGCAGCACGCGGTGATCCACCCGGACATCCCGAACATCGACAACATCGGCTACCTCGTCGACCACGGCGCCTTCTACCACCCGGGCGACGCGTTCCACGTCCCCGAGCAGCGGGTCGACGTGCTGGGCCTGCCGACCGGCGCGCCCTGGCTCAAGCTCTCCGAGGCCGTCGACTTCCTGCGCGCCGTCGCGCCGCGCGCCGCCGTTCCGATCCACGAAGCGGTCCTGGCGATGCCCGCGATGCACTACCGCAGGTTCGAAGAGCTCAGCCCCTCGGAGACCACGGTCGACGTCCTCCCCAGGGCCTCGGCGACGGAGGTCTAGGGCGGTTCTGGCCCGAACCGCCCTGGATCGATGTCCCTCGTGCCCGGGCGGTTCGGAGCAGAACCGTCACCAGGCCTCGTGCGGAATCCGCGGCTTCGGGATCCGGTCCAGCTCCGAGCGGACCGTGGCGAACGACGCGTAGGTGACCGGCTCGGCGCCGTGGTGCAGTGCCAGGTCCACCGCGTCCAGGATCGCGTGCCGCACCGCCGGTTTCGCCAGCGTCTGCGCCTCCAGCGCCAAGCGGACGGCGCGTCCGCGGCGAGCAGCGCGACCGGCGCCCAGCACCAGCGCCCGGCACCACCACGGCTCCGCGACCTCGCCAGGGCCCAAGATCCGGATGCGGGAGCGCAGCACGCTGCCGGTGCCGAGGTCGCGCACGCCCATGGCGTCCGCGCACACCGCGAAGCCGCGTCGCTGGGCGGCCAGGACCGTGCCCGGCGAGGCCAGCCAGCGCGGCGGGATGAACGTGTGCGTGCGCAGCCCGGCCTGCTCCAGCACCGCCGAGGCGGCCACCAGCCGCAAACCCGCTTCGTGCGCGGGAAGCCTGGCCGCGGGCGCGAGCCGCGAGCGCAGACCGGGCGAGGTGCGGGCGAAGCCGTGCAGGCTCACCGTGTCCCGGCCGTTGAGCCGATCGGCCACCCAGCCGAGCAGCGGCGACCTGCGGTCGCGGGAGTCGAGGTCGGTCGGGCTCGGAGAGATCAACAAGGACAGCGGGACGCCCCGTCGGTCCAGCTCCGCGGCGAAATCCGCGCAGCTGTCCAGCGACCGGTGCTCCAGCCCCGACAACGACACCACGAGCGGCGTGCTCACAAACACCCATTCGGCCTGGCGCGGGTGACCGTTACCTGAAAGCCAGGTGTCCCCCCGGCGCAAATCCGGCGAACCTCCACCCCGCAACCATCAAACGCGCAGGCCAGGTCCACCCCGCGACACGCCGCCCAATCCCGCTACCGGGTGAAGCATTCGAATCTCGCGCGAAATTCGACCCCGAATTTCCGGACTCGAAACTGGAATGCCGGTGGTCAGGAGGCCTGGGGCCAGTCCGCGAAGGAGCGGCCGGTGATGCGTTCGTAGGCCTCGACGTAGCGGGCGCGGGTCGCCTCGACGATGTGGTCCGGCAGCGCGGGCGGCGGGGTGTCGGAGTGCCGGTCCCAGCCGGACTCCTGCGAGGTCAGCCAGTTGCGGACGAACTGCTTGTCGAAGGACGGCTGGACCTTGCCCGGCTCGTAGCCGTCGGCAGGCCAGTAGCGGGACGAGTCCGGGGTGAGCACCTCGTCGCCCAGCACCAGCTCACCGGCGGCGTTGTGGCCGAACTCGAACTTCGTGTCCGCCAGGACCACGCCGCGCTCACGCGCGTGCTCCGCCGCGCGGGCGTAGACGCGCAGCGTCAGGTCGCGCAGCTCGGCGGCGAGCTCGGCGCCCTCCTTCGCCGCGACGGCCTCGAAGCTCACGTTCTCGTCGTGCTCGCCGAGCTCGGCCTTGGTCGCCGGGGTGAAGATCGGCTCCGGCAACCGCGACGACTCGACCAGCCCGTCCGGCAGCGCCACGCCGCACACCGAACCGGTGCGCTGGTAGTCGATCAGCCCGGACCCGGTCAGGTAGCCGCGGGCCACGCACTCGACCTGCACCATGCTCAGCCGCTCGACCAGCAGCGCGCGGCCGCGGACCTCGGCGGGGATGCGCGGGTCGTCGTAGGCCACCAGGTGGTTGGGCAGCTCGTCGGCCAGCAGCTCGAACCAGAACACGCTCATCGCGGTGAGCACGGCGCCCTTGTCCGGGATCGGCGTGTCCAGCACGTGGTCGTAGGCCGAGATGCGGTCCGAGGCGACCAGCAGCAGGTGTTCGTCGTCAACGGCGTGCAGCTGGCGAACCTTGCCTGCCGCGATCTGGGGGTAATCGGCGAGTGCAACCACGACGCGATTGTCTCCCACCGCAGGTTGGCGGCTCGCACGTGGTGGGATTGAGGGGATCAGGAGGAGGAGATCGTGACCGAGAATTTCACCGACTGGCTGCGCGGTCGCAGCGAACCCGACTGGACCCAGGTCGTGGAGCACCCGTTCACCGACGCGCTGTTCGACGGGTCGATGCCCGACGAGTACATGAGCTCCTACCTGGTGCAGGACTACCAGTTCGTGGACGACTTCCTGGCGCTGCTCGGCGCCGCCGTCGCCCGGGCCGACCGGTACTCCTCGCGGCTGGCGCTGGCCGGCAGCATCGCGGTCGTCACCAGCGAGGAGAACACCTACTTCCAGCGCTCCTTCGACGCGCTGGGCATCGGTGAGTCCGACCGGGTCAGCCCGGAGCTGGACCCGGCGACCGTGGCGTTCCGCGACCTGATGCGCGACACCCGCGACAACGGCGATTACGCCGAGATCCTGACGGTGCTCACCGTCGCCGAGTGGACCTACCTGGAGTGGGCGGTGCGCGCACCGGCGAAGCCGGACAACTTCGTCCACGCCGAGTGGATCGAGCTGCACGCCAACCCGGACTTCCAGTCGTGGGTGAGCTGGCTGCGCTCGGAGCTCGACCGCGTCGGCGCGGGCCTCGACGAGCGCGAACGAGCACGCTGCCTGCGCCTGTTCCAGCAGGCCACCAAGTGCGAGATCGACTTCTTCAACGCCCACTGGGACTGAGACCCGCGCAGAACCGCTGGTCACCGGCCGGGGTTTCGGACTTCAGTGGAAATCCGCGCACGGGTTCCACTGAAGTCCGGTCCCCGATTTCCACTGAGATCCGGAACGCCACGGGTCGGAGCGGGTCAGAGGATGTCGCTCGGGGAGTAGGCCGCGGCCTGGGGGTACTGGGTCGCGACCTTCTCCACTGCGGCGATGACGTCGCTGACCTGGGACGACGCCGCGCCGGTGAAGGCCAGCTTGTCGGCCAGCAGCGCTTCGAGCTGCTCGCGGCCGAGCGGCAGCCGCTCGTCGGCGGCGAGCCGGTCGAGGAGGTCGTTGCGCTCGGCGCCCTGCTCGCGCATGTCCAGGGCGACCGCGACGGCGTTCTCCTTGATCGCCTCGTGCGCGACCTCCCGACCCACGCCCGCCCGAACCGCGCCCATCAGCACCTTGGTGGTGGCCAGGAACGGCAGGTAGCGGTCGAGCTCGCGGGCCACGACGGCCGGGAACGCGCCGAACTCGTCGAGCACCGTCAGGAACGTCTCCAGCAGGCCGTCGAAGGCGAAGAACGCGTCCGGCAGCGCCACCCGGCGGACCACCGAGCACGACACGTCGCCCTCGTTCCACTGGTCACCGGCCAGTTCCGCGCTCATCGAGACGTAGCCGCGCACGATCACCGCGAGACCGTTGACGCGCTCGCAGGAGCGGGTGTTCATCTTGTGCGGCATGGCGCTGGAGCCGACCTGGCCGGGCTTGAAGCCCTCGGTGACCAGCTCGTGCCCGGCCATCAGCCGGATCGTCTTGGCGACGCTGGAGGGCGCGGCGGCCAGCTGCGAGAGCAGGCTCAGCACCTCGAAGTCCAGCGACCGCGGGTAGACCTGGCCGACGCTGGTGAGCGTGCTGGCGAAGCCCAGGTGACCGGCGACGCGGCGCTCCAGCTCGGTGAGCTTGTCGGTGTCGCCGCCGAGCAGGTCGAGCATGTCCTGAGCGGTGCCGACCGGGCCCTTGATGCCGCGCAGCGGGTAGCGGTCGAGGAGCTCTTCGAGGCGGCGGAAGGCCACCAGCAGCTCGTCGGCGGCGGTGGCGAAGCGCTTGCCCAGCGTGGTGGCCTGCGCGGCGACGTTGTGCGAACGACCGGCCATGACCAGCTCGGCGTTCTGCCCCGCGAGCTTGGCCAGCCGGGCGAGCACGGCGACCGTGCGGTCGCGGACGTGCTCCAGGCTGCGGCGGACCTGCAGCTGCTCGACGTTCTCGGTCAGATCCCGCGAGGTCATGCCCTTGTGGATCTGCTCGTGACCGGCGAGGGCGTTGAACTCCTCGATCCGGGCCTTCACATCGTGCCTCGTCACGCGCTCGCGCTCGGCGATGGAGTCGAGGTCGACCTGCTCCAGCACCCGCTCGTAGTCGGCCACGGCCTGCTCCGGCACCTCGATGCCGAGGTCGGCCTGGGCGCGCAGCACGGCCAGCCAGAGGCGCCGCTCGAGAACGATCTTGTGCTGCGGCGACCACAGCTCGACCAGCTCCGGAGAGGCGTAGCGACCGGCGAGAACATTCGGAATGCTGGGCTTGTCCGTCACCCGCCCAGGATAACCAGCGCGTTCTCCGTGGTCGTTTCGCGTGGCGGTGCGGGTGGGGGAACCTGAGCCGCGCTGTGGGCTCCGCGCGCCACTCCTTGAGCATGTGAATACGCGGCGTCGCGGCGTGCTCGCCACAGCACGGCTGGCGCCCCCGGCGGTGCCAGCTGCTCAGGTGGTGAAGGAGAAAGCGGCTTCGCCGCTTGCCTGACGGGTGTTCAGAATCCGGTCTTCCAGGCCGGGGAGTTCGCTGGGACCACCTCCGGCGTGGCCGGGACGAAGTCCGGGTACTTCTGGCCGGCCCCGGTGTTGAAGAGCACGACGCGGTCGGTGCCGGTGACCGCACCGGTGTCGCGGAGCCGGTGGAGCGCGGCGAGGGTCGCGGCTCCTTCCGGCGCCGGGTAGATGCCCTCGGAGGCGGCGAGCTCCCGGGTGGCCTCGCGCATCTCGTCCTCGCTCACCGACACCGCCGTGCCGCCGGAATCGCGGACGGCGTCGAGGATCAGGTAGTCGCCGACGGCGACGGGAACCCGCAGGCCGCTGGCGTCGGTGGTGGCGTCGTCCCAGCGCGGCGCGTGCCGTTCGCCCTGGTCGTGGGCGCGGACGATCGGGGCGCAGCCCTCGGCCTGGACGACGACCATGCGCGGGCGCTTCTCATCGATCCAGCCGAGCTCGGTCATCTCGGCGAACGCCTTCCACATGCCGACCAGCCCGGTGCCACCGCCGGTCGGGTAGATCACCACGTCCGGCAGCTCCCAGCCGAGCTGCTCGGCCAGCTCGTAGCCGAGCGTCTTCTTGCCCTCCACGCGGTAGGGCTCCTTGAGCGTGGAGACGTCGAACCAGCCGCGCGCCTCGGAGGTCGTGCGCACCAGCCGTCCGGCATCGTCGATCAGGCCCTCGACCAGCCACGTGTCGGCACCGGAGACGACGGCTTCGACCTGGTTGATGCGCGGGCAGTCCTCGGGCATCACCACCCCGGCGGCGAGTCCGGCGCGCGCTGCGTAGGCGGCGAGCGCCCCACCGGCGTTGCCCGCCGACGGAGCGGCGACGGCCTTGGCGCCCAGCTCCCGGGCGCGGGACACGGCCGCGGACATGCCGCGCGCCTTGAAGCTGCCGGTCGGGTTCTGCCCCTCGTCCTTGATCCGCACGTCGGCGATGCCCAGCCGCTCGGACAGCCGCGGCGCGGCCAGCAGCGGCGTGAACCCCTCGCCGAGGCTGACGACGTGCTCGGCGTCGCGGATCGGCAGCACCTCCCGGTACCGCCACATCGAAGGCTCCCGGAGCAGCAGGTCCGACGGCCGCAGGCGGACCTCCGCCAGGTCGTAGCGCGGGTACAGGACCTTGCCGCACTCCTCGCACAACCGGTGCAGGACGTCGGCGTCGAAGGTCCGCCCGCACGCCGTGCACTCGAGGTGGCTGAGGGTGCTGCCCGTGGAGTTCACCATGAGCGAATCCTGACCCGCCGAACCCGCCCGGTCCAGGGCGTTCACGTCGTGAAACTTTTCCAGTCAATCACTGATTCGGCGAAATCATCAATTGCGCTCGATCAGGTGTGGGATTCTGGACTAATACAACGGCGCGATCTTATCGTTGGCCGACGCATTCGCGGCTGTGCACAGGAACGGGAGCGGATGAACACCACCAGGTTCTCCGAAGATCGGCAGGACGTGTTCTGGATCGTGGGCGCAGGTCAGGCGGAACGCCACGCGACGACCATGCGACCAGGGGCGGTGTATGCCGGGCAATGCGTAGTGGCGCTCTGCGACGTTCGGATCAAGATCCCGCAGCCAACCCCGCTCGGGCGCGATCCACAGACGAAGAAAGTCTCAAGGAAGTGCCCAGCGTGCGAAGGAATCGCCGAGGTCAAGAATTACGCGGAAACCTGTTGGGACTTTTAACGTGAAAAAACGTTCTCGGTTCGCCAGATGACCGAGCGGCGTTCTTGCACGCGAATCAGGAGAGCTGGGTCCGCAACATTCTGCGGGCCACTCCGCGCGGATCGGGATCGGACTCGATCAGCGCGTTCACCACGGCTCCGTCGACCAGCGCGACCAGTTCGGTGAGCCGCTCCGCGCCCACCTCCACACCGCTGCGGTAGAAGATCTCCGCGAGCAGCTTCTGCAGTTCGACGGCCATCTCGCGCATCAGCGGGGCCAGGTAGGGGCGGCGCGGCGAGCCGACCAGCCGCTCGTAGCGCAGCAGCACCGGCTCGACCCCGCCGTGCCGGGAGTCGACGCCCAGCAGCAGGTCCAGCAGGAGCTCGATCACCGCGTCGGTGCTGCGCTGCTGCTCGGACAGATCGGCGAGGCGAGCTCGCCCGGCGGCGAGCTCCTCCCTCGCGTTGTGCTCCACCGCTGCGGTGATCAGGTCTTCCAGCGAGGAGAAGTAGTAGGTGGTCGACGCCAGCGGGAGCGCGGCGCGCTCGGCCACGGCGCGGTGCCGCACCGCGTCGAACCCGCCCTCGACGAGCAGCTGCGCCGCAGCCGCCACCAAGGCCTGCCGCCGCCGCTCGCCCTTCGGTGTGCTGGCCGCTGTCATGACCCGCGATCCTATGCCGTGTCCGGAACGTCCGGTTGATCGCCGCTGCGGAGGAGCCCCGCGGCACGGACGACCAGCCGCTTCACCGATCAGAACCGGGTGGCGAGGTCCCCGGCGATGCTGCCGACCCGCGCGACGAACGGAGCCGCCGGCGAACCGGCCTCGGGCTCGCTGAGCACCACCACGAGCTTGCCGCTGCGCGCCTTGCGCACCGACTGCTGCGCACCGTCCGGGCGCTGCACGTCGCCCGGGGCGGACTGGCCCGCCTGCGCCGCGCCCGCCGGGCTGATCATCACCGTCACCCGCCCGGCCGCGGCACCGTCGCGCAGCGAGAACGCCGCCGCCTTCGCGCCGGTCGGGCACGTGCGCACCGATGTCGGTGTGGTGCTCTCGGCTTCGGGCAGCGTGGCCTCGACCGCTTCGACCAGCGACGCGTCCGGCTGGCAGCCGGACGAGCGCGGGGTGATCCCGCCGGACTCGACCTGCGGTCCGGGCGCCACCGTCAGCGGTGCCACCGGCGGCGGGCTCGCCACCGTGCCGGTCGTCGACGAGAACCAACCGGCTCCCACACCGATCCCGCCGACCAGCACCGCAGCCGCCACCGCCGTCCCACCGGCGGTCGCGGTCATCCGGCGCCGGGCCGTGATCCGCCGCGACGCCGTCGAGATGTCACCTTCGTCGAACGACGCCGGCGGAACGGCTCGCACCGAGTCACGGAAAAGCTCTTCGAGCTTGCGCTCGTCCAACCCGCACCCCCTTCACGCGGACCTCAGATCCCCGAGCTCGTCTCCCAGCACCTCTCGCAGCGTCGCCAACCCCCGGGCGCACTGGCTCTTCACGGTTCCTTCGCTGCAGCGCATCACCGCCGCCGCTCCCGCGACGTCCAGCCCCTCGAGGAACCGCAGGACCAGCACGGCGCGCTGCTTCGGCGGCACCTTGCGCAACCCCGCGATGAGGGTCTGCCTGGTGGACACCGAGTCGTCCACGTCCGGGTCGTCGACCGGACTGTCGGGCAGTGTCTCGGCGGCCCTCTCCCGTCGCCAGGGCCGCCTCGACTCGTCGATCACCGCTCTGGTCAAGGTCCGGCGCACGTACGCGTCGAGCGCGCCCTTGTCCCGGACCTTTCGCCAGTGGCGGTGCAGGGCGATGAACGCGGTCTGGGCGAGATCGTCCGCGCGGTGCCAGTCGCCGCACATCATGTACGCCATCCGACGCACCGCCTCCCGCCGAGCCACGAAGTACTCCGCGAACTCCTGCTCTTCGCGCTGGTCCACGCGGAACTCTCCGCTCGTTCGTTGCCTGCACTGCTATGACGGGATCGCGTGCCCGAACCGTTGCACGCTGTTTCGAGCCGATCCACCTGTGATTGATACCGCAGCGGTGAGATCACGTCCCACAGGGCCATTGCCTCGACCCCGTGCAGGTGTGATGTGATCTGTTCGTGACCACTCCGGCGCCCATCGACCTCCGCTCCGACACGGTGACTCGTCCCGACGAGCAGATGCTTGCCGCGATGGCCGCCGCCGAAGTCGGCGATGACGTACTCGACCACGATCCCACCATGCGCGCGCTGGAGGAACGGGTGGCCCAGCTTCTGGGCACCGCCTCGGCGTTGTGGGTGCCCAGCGGCACGATGGGCAACCTGATCGCGCTGATGCTGCACCTCAAGCGGGGCGATCGCTTCCTCGCGCCGCGCGGTGCGCACGTGCTCAACCACGAGCTCGGTTCGGCGGCGTGGCTGGCGGGCGGGATGCCGGACCCGCTGGAGTGGGACGGCGGTCCGGGCGCGCCCACGGCCGAGGCGGTGCGCACGCAGGCGAACCTGACCATGGCCTACGACGCCCTGCACACCACGTTGCTGTGCCTGGAGAACACGCACAACGGCGCGGGTGGCGCGGTCCTGCCGCCGCACGAGCACGCACGGTTGGCGGCCGCGGCCAAGGAACTCGGCCTCAAGGTGCACCTCGACGGCGCCCGGTTGTGGAACGCCTCGGTCGCGCTCGGAGTCCCGCCCGCCGCGCTGACGGTGGGCGTGGACAGCGTGCAGGTGTGCCTGAGCAAGGGCCTCGGCGCGCCGGTCGGCTCGGTGCTGGCCGGAGAGGCGGAGTTCATCAAGGCCGGGCGGCGGATCCGCAAGATGCTCGGCGGCGGCGTCCGGCAGGGCGGCGTGCTGGCCGCGGCCGGGCTGATCGCGCTGGACCGCGTCGACGCGCTGACCGATGATCACGACAACGCGCGGGTCCTCGCCGACGGCCTGACCGAGCGCGGCTGGCAGGTGACCGCGCCGCAGACGAACATGCTGCTGGCAGCGGTCCCGGACGTGCAGCTGACCTTGCAGCGGCTGCGCTCGGTGGGCGTGCTGGCGGTGCCGATGAACGGCCAGGTCCGGTTCGTCACGCACCGGGACGTGTCCAAGTCGGACGTGGAAGAGGCGTTGCGCCGGATCGGCGAAGCCGGGATCTAGCGCGAGGAGCGGAGGGTCGCAATGCCGCGGTGGATCGTGTTCGACTACGGCGAGGTGATCAGCCGGCCCACCCGCGCGCTGCCCGACATGGCCGCGCTGCTGGGCACCGATCCCGCGCGGTTCGAGGAGGCCTACTGGGCCGAGCGCCGGGACAACGACGCGGGTCTGTCCGACGCCGACTACTGGCGCGCGGTGGCGGCACGGCTGGACCGCGAGCTGGACGACTCGCTGATCCACCGCCTGACCAGCGTCGACGTCGACGGCTGGATGTCCGCCGATCCTGATTCGCTTTCGCTGCTGGAAGATCTGCACCGGCGCGAGGTCCCGCTGGCGCTGCTGTCCAACGCCTCGACGACGTTCGCACGCGCCGGTGAGAGCAAGCCGTGGGCGCGGTTCTTCGACCACCTGCTGTTCTCCGGCGACCTGCGCGTCACCAAACCCGCGCCGGAGATCTGGCGGGTCCTGCTCGACACCATCGGCGCCGAGCCCGCGGAGTGCCTGTTCTTCGACGACCGCGCGGAGAACATCGCAGGCGCCCGGCAAGCAGGCCTCCACGCCGAGCTCTGGCACACGGCAGACCACGCCCGAGGCCTCCTCCAACAACAACTGGCCGCCTGAGCAGCGCACACGCGTCCCGCAGCCGACCGTGGCGCCCAGGAGTCGCGGAATGCGGCGCAGCCGCCGTCTCAGGTGCGCTGCGGGTTCTGACGCGACGCCTGGATGAGGACGACGCGACGCCGTGCACGGGCATGCACCAGTCGTGGCGCCCGGAGGCCGGGCGGCGCGTCAGGTTCCGCTACCCGCACCGCCACGCAGGCCGACCACTGTCAACCGACGGCTCAAGGCTTGATCTGCTTCTTGTCCTTGGTCCAGCCGAGGGCGGCGGTGGCGACGAACAGGACCCCGCCGATCACGGCGAGCCAGAACAAACCCTTGATCAGCACTCCGGCGACGGAGACCACCAGCCACAGGACCAGCAGACCGCCGATCACCTTCCACACCATCACGACCACCTCTTCACCGGGAGCGTCCCGCACGTCCAGCGTGCCAGAGCGAACGCCGGAATCGGCAGGTCGAAGGCCCGGTTCCGGGAAACATCAGGGTGTCCCTGAGCCCGGCGACCTACAGCCAGGCTCCGAGCCGCTGCACGGCCTCGGTGATGTCGCGGGGGTCGCCCGCGAAGGACAGCCGCAGGTAGTGGTGTCCGCGGGCCGGGTCGAAGTCGACGCCGGGGACCAGCGCCACGCCCGTGTCGTCGAGGAGGCGGCGGCAGAACGACGCCGCGTCGTCGGTGTGATCGCTGATGTCCACCCACGCGTAGAAGGCGCCGTCGGCCGGGGCGACCTTGGTGATGCCCGCCTCCGCCAGGCCGTCCAGCAGCAGCGTCCGGTTCTCCCGGTAGCGCTCGACGTGGGCCTCCACCTCGTCGTAGGCCTCCGGGCTGAACGCCGCGACGGCCGCCTGCTGCGAGATCGCGGGTGGGCAGAGGGTGAAGTTTCCGGTCAGCGAGTCGACCGCGCGCAGCAGGCGCGGTGGCACGAGCATCCAGCCGAGCCGCCACCCGGTCATCGACCAGAACTTGGAGAAGCTGTTGACCACGATCGCCTCGGCGGAGAACTCCCGCGCGGTGTGCAGCGGTTCGCCGTAGCTGAGGCCGTGGTAGATCTCGTCGCTGATCAGCTGCACCCCGTTGGCCTCGCACCAGCCGGCGAGCCCGGCGAGCTCGTCGCGGGAGAGCACGGTGCCGGTCGGGTTGGCGGGGCTGGCGACGATCAGCCCGCGCACCGGCTCGTCGAGGGCTTCGAGCATCTCGACGGTCGGCTGGAACCGGGTGGACGCGTCGCAGGGCAGCTCCACGACCTCGCAGCCCAGCGCGGACAGGATGTTGCGGTAGGCGGGGTACCCCGGGCTGGCCAGCGCGACCCGGTCACCGGCGTCGAAGGCGCCGAGGAACGCCAGCAGGAACGCACCGGAGGCACCGGTGGTCACCACGACCTCGTCGACCGGGACCGAGCGGCCGTAGGCCTTCTCGCAGTGCCCGGCGATGGCTTCCCGCAGCTCCAGGACGCCCAGCTGCTCCGTGTAGCCGAGCGCGTTGCTCTCCAGCGCCCGCGCGGCCGCCTCGCGGACCGCCTTCGGTGCCGGGGTGGAGGGCTGACCGGCGGCCAACGACACGACGTCACCGCGCGCCCGCTGGCGGGCGGCTGCGGCCGTGAGGACCTCCATGACCTGGAACGGGTCTACGTTCGCGCGTTGAGCTGCGACCAGCGCGGCGGGCTTCACCATGCGAGCCAGCGTGCCAGATGCCGGCGCGGATCCCGAGGACCTGGAGCGCCTTCGCGTCAGGACTTCGGGACGCTGATCGCGCCGTCGACGGCGCGACGGGCGATGTCGGTGCGCCAGTGCGCGCCGGGCAGGTGGACGCGCTCGACCCGCTCGTAGACCTCGTCGCGCGCGGCGCCGAGGTCCGGGCCGGTGGCCACGACCGACAGGACCCGTCCGCCCGACGACAGCACGGCGCCGTCCTCGCGGCGGCGCGTGCCGGAGTGCAGCACGCCCTGCAGGTCCGAGCCCTGGATGACGTCGTCGACGCGCGGGCGGCCCGGGTAGCCCTCGGCGGCCAGCACGACCGTCACCGCCGAGCCCTGCTCCCACTCCAGTTCCGGCTGATCGGCGAGCTCACCGCGCGCCACGGCGTTGAACAGCTGCGCCAGCGGGGTGTGCAGCAGCGCCAGCACGGCCTGGGTCTCGGGGTCGCCGAAGCGGCAGTTGAACTCGATGACCTGCGGGCCGTTCGAGGTCAGCGCGAGACCGGCGTAGAGCAGGCCGGAGAACGGGGTGCCGCGGCGGTCGAGCTCGTCGACGGTGGGCTGCACGACCGTGCGGACCACGGTGTCGACCAGGTCGTCCGGGGCCCACGGCAGCGGCGCGTAGGCGCCCATGCCGCCGGTGTTCGGGCCCGCGTCGCCGTCGCCGACGCGCTTGAAGTCCTGCGCGGGCAGCAGCGGGACCACGGTGGTGCCGTCGACCAGGCAGAACAGCGAGGCCTCGGGTCCGTCGAGGAAGGACTCCAGCAGCACCGGGTGGCCGCCGTCGAGCAGCTTCATGGCGTGCGCGCGAGCGGCGTCGAAATCGCCGGTGACCAGCACGCCCTTGCCCGCGGCCAGACCGTCGTCCTTGACCACCCAGGTCGGGCCGAAACCGGCCAGCGCGGCGTCCAGCTTCGCGGGGTTGTCGACGATCTCGCTGCGCGCGGTCGGCACGCCGGCGGAGACCATGACGTCCTTGGCGAAGGCCTTGGAGCCTTCGATGCGGGCCGCCGCCTTGGACGGGCCGAAGCACGGGATGCCCGCGGCGCGCACGGCGTCGGAAGCGCCGGCGACCAGCGGTGTTTCCGGTCCGAAGACGACCAGGTCGGCCTTCCAGCGAGTGGCCAGCGCGGCCACCTCGTCGGGCTTGGCGACGTCGACGGCGTAGGACTCGGCGAGCGCTGCGGTACCGGCGTTGCCGGGCGCGCAGGCCAGTGCCGTCACGGACGGATCACGGGACAGCGCCAACACGATCGCATGCTCCCGGCCGCCGCCGCCGATCACGAGGATTCGCACAAAACGCAGCGTAGAGCGTGCGGTGGGCCACTTGGCGGTTGCCCCCGGGAAGTGTTGCCGCCGGATGGCGCATCGCAGGTCGCGCGGCGTTCACCCGGCGGTCGGCCGCTCGTCGCACAGGTGTGCACCGGGCGTCGGTTGCGGGGAGTTGGGTGAGGCCGCCACAGTCGGAACGGGGAGAAGACATGACGATTCGGGGACGGTTGATCGCTTTGTCCGTTGCGGGCACCGCCGCGCTCGGGCTGATCACCTCGGTGGGGCCCGCTGCCGCTGAGCCTGCCCGGGACACCGCGCAGATCGAGGTGTTCGGCCACCGCGGCGCCTCCGGTTACCGGCCGGAGCACACGCTCGCCTCCTACGAGCTGGCCGCCCGGATGGGCGCCGATTACATCGAGCCCGACCTGGTTCCCACCAAGGACGGCGTGCTGGTCGCCCGGCACGAGCCCGAGATCGGCGGCACCACCGACGTCGCCGAGCACCCGGAGTTCGCCTCCCGCAAGACCACCAAGGTCATCGACGGCACCGAGATGACCGGCTGGTTCACCGAGGACTTCACCCTCGCCGAGCTCAAGACGCTGCGCGCCAAGGAGCGCATCCCGGACATCCGCCAGCACAACACGGTCTACGACGGCCTCTACGAGGTGCCGACCTTCCAGGAGGTGCTGGACCTGCGGGAGCGGCTGTCGAAGGAGCTCGGCCGCGACATCGGCGTGGCGCCGGAGACCAAGCACCCCAGCTACTTCCGCGGTCTCGGCCTGGAGCTGGAGCCCGGCGTGGTCGAGGCGCTGGACACCAACGGCCTGAACAAGCGGGGCGCGAAGGTCGTCGTGCAGTCCTTCGAGGTCGGCAACCTCAAGGAGCTGCGCGGACAGCTCCAGGTGCGGCTGGTGCAGCTGATCAGCAACAGCGGCGCGCCGCAGGACTTCATCGAGTCCGGTGACCCGCGCACCTACGCCGACATGGTCACGCCGGAAGGGCTGAAGGAGATCTCGACCTACGCGGACGTGATCGGCCCCGACACCAAGGTGATCCTGCCGGTCGACGAGAGCAACCACCTCACCGAGCCGACCGCGGTCGTCGCCGACGCGCACGCCGCCGGCCTGCAGGTCGTGCCCTACACCGTCCGCGCCGAGAACACCTTCCTGCCCGCCGACTTCCAGTCCTCGCAGGACCCGGCCCAGTGGGGCGACGCCCTCGGCTTCTTCCACGCCCTGTTCGACCAGGGCGTGGACGGGATCTTCAGCGACATGCCCGACCTCGCCATCACGGCCCGAGACCAGCGCTGACCCACCGGCTCCCCACGGGGTGAAGCGGATTTCAGCGGAAGTCGGGTCCCCGATCTCAGTGGAAATCGGAACTCTGAGGTCCGTGGAAATCCGGTTCCCCCGGGGTGGAGCGCGGGATGCGTGAGACCGTCGTCCTCTTTCGGGGGGCGGCGGTTTCGCCGTTTCGGGTGATCGGCACGCAGCGCACCTAGGGTGTCCATCGTGGACGGAGGTGCGAGTTGGTTCAGCTGATCCTGGTCCTGATCGGGGCGCTGCTGGTCACGGCGTTGGCGCGGAGCCGGGAGATCGCGGCTCCGCTGCTGCTGGTGGCGGTCGGTCTGGCGGTGTCGCTGGTGCCCGGTGGTCGCCAGGGTGCGGGACATGGTCGAGCACCAGGGCCTGGCGGCCGCCGAGCAGGTGGGGCGCACTCCGGGGAGCGCGCCGACACCTCGGCCCGGACGCTCTCCGAGCTGCGCCGCAACATCATCGCGGTGCAGCGCTCGGCGATCGCGGACGAACGCGACGCAGGACACCTCGACGACGAGGTGCTGCGCCGCGTCCTCCGCGAACTGGACCTGCAGGAGGCCGCCCTGGAAGGTTCCTGGCGGAACCGGTGAGGATCAGGCCATCGAGTGGCGCACGATCGTCTGATCGCGCCCCGGGCCCACGCCGACCGCCGACACGCGGGCACCGGAGAGCTCCTCGATGCGCTCGATGTAGGCGCGGGCGTTGGCCGGCAGGTCCTCGAAGCTGCGGCAGTCGCTGAGGTCCTCCCACCAGCCCGGCATCTCCTCGTACACCGGAACCGCGTGGTGCACTCCGGTCTGGGTCATCGGCATGTCCTCGACCCGCTCGCCGTCGACGTCGTAGGCGACGCAGATCGGGATGGTCTCCAGGCCGGAGAGCACGTCGAGCTTGGTCAGGAAGTAGTCGGTGATGCCGTTGACGCGGGTCGCGTAGCGGGCGATCACCGCGTCGAACCACCCGGTCCGCCGCGAGCGACCGGTGGTCACGCCGAACTCGCCGCCCTGCTTGCGCAGGTTCTCGCCGGCCTCGTCGGTCAGCTCGGTCGGGAACGGGCCCGCCCCGACGCGCGTGGTGTAGGCCTTGAGGATGCCGATCACCGCGCTGATCTTCGTCGGGCCGACGCCGGAACCGGCCGAAGCGCCACCGGCGGTCGGGTTCGACGAGGTCACGAACGGGTAGGTGCCGTGGTCGACGTCGAGCAGCGTGCCCTGGGAACCCTCCAGCAGCACCCGCTCGCCGCGCTCCAGCGCCTTGTTGATCAACAGCTTGGTGTCGGCGATGCGGCCCGCGAACTTCTCCGCCTGCCCCAGCACGGTGTCCACGACCTCCTCCGCGTCGATCGCACGGCGGTTGTAGACCTTGACCAGGATCTGGTTCTTGATGTCGAGGGCGGCCTCGACCTTCTGGCGCAGGATCTTCTCGTCGAGCAGGTCCTGCATCCGGACGCCGACGCGAGCGATCTTGTCCTGGTAGCAGGGGCCGATGCCGCGGCCGGTGGTGCCGATCTGCTTCTTGCCCAGGTACCGCTCGGTCACGCGGTCGATGGCCACGTGGTACGGCATGATCAGGTGCGCGTCGGCGGACAGCAGCAGCCGCGAGGTGTCGACCCCGCGCTCCTCCAGACCTGCGAGCTCCTCGAGCAGGACGCCCGGGTCGACGACGACGCCGTTGCCGATCACGTTCGTCACGCCGGGGGTCAGGATCCCCGACGGGATGAGGTGCAGCGCGAAGTCCTGCCCGTCCGGGAGCACGACGGTGTGCCCCGCGTTGTTGCCGCCCTGGTAACGCACGACCCACTGCGCCTGCTCGCCGAGCAGGTCTGTCGCCTTACCCTTGCCTTCGTCGCCCCACTGGGCGCCGATCAGCACGATCGCCGGCATGTGAAACTCCAACCTGGACTGGGTGGTCGCCAGCGTGACCGCACGCTTCGCCCGCTCCCACCACGGGGTATGCCGGTCGATCAGGGTAAACCAGGAGCGAATCGTGAGTACCACCGCATTGTCCTGCGGAAACGTTGATGGCGCAGCGCGTCCGTCTGGTGACTCTGTGCAATGGCACGAGGTTTCCGCCGCGCCGGGTCGCAACGAGGTCGATCCGCTGCTGGCAGAAGCAACCGATCGGGTGGTCGTGCACGGCACGGACATGGACCTGGCGGCCGTCGTGCTGCGGTTGCTGCGCAAGGAGCGGCTGACCGAGCTGACCGTCGGCTACGTGCCGGTGGCCGACTCGCCGGTGGCCCGGCTGTGGGGCCTGGACGTCGGGGACTTCGAGCGCGCGCTGACCGCGTCGCCGCGGCCGGTGCCGCTGATCAGGGACGACTCGGGCGGGATCCTGCTGGGCGAGGGCGTGATCGCACCGATCACCGGGCAGGCGTACTGCGACGACGAGCAGGTCCTCAACGGCGCCGCGCAGAGCCTCGTGGTCTCCCCGGACCCGGACGCGGCACCGCTGCCGGACCCGACGGCCGATCCGCTGAACCACACGATCGATCCCCCGATGGACGGGCTGCGGGTGAACGTGACCCGGCGCGGGCTGCTGCGCCGTCGCACCGGCTCGGCCCGGGGACGGGCGTTCCAGGCGTCGTTCCGATCGGCCACCGTGCGGCACGACGGCAGCGATCACCCGCGGCCGATGGAGAAGTGGGTCTGGTACCGGCACACCGAGGACCTCAACCTGGCCCGTTGATCACCGAGTGTGTGGAATTCACATTTCGCTAGCACGATCGGTGGCGACTTCACGCCATGTCACCTTCCGGCCACTCCTCGGCATTGAATCAGCCACCCACGTGGGCAATCGTCATCACGAAGCAGGCGATCTAGCCCACTGCGGAGGAAGCCATGACACGTTCGTTGCGCGCCACCCTGACCGCCCTGCCGCTGGCCGGACTGATCAGCATCGGGCTCGCCATCCCGGCCGCCGCCGAGCCGCCGGGCGTCCCCGACCCGACCACCGCCAAGGCCGAGCTCGCCGATCTGACCGTCGCCGCCGAGGGCTCGATGGACGGCTACAGCCGGGAGAAGTTCCCGCACTGGATCGACGGGCCGGACAACTGCAACACCCGCGAAGCGGTGCTCAAGCGTGACGGCGACGGCGTCGAGGTCGGCTCCGACTGCTACCCGACCGCAGGCAGCTGGGTCAGCCCGTACGACGGCGAGACCTGGACCCAGCCGTCCGACGTGGACATCGACCACATCGTGCCGCTGGCCGCCGCGTGGCGCTCCGGTGCCGCCGAGTGGACCCAGGACCAGCGCCAGGCGTTCGCCAACGACCTGGAAGGCCCGCAGCTCATCGCGGTCACCGACAACGTCAACCAGGAGAAGGGCGACCAGACCCCGGACACCTGGATGCCGCCGGCGACCGACTACCACTGCACCTACGCCTCGATGTGGGTCGGCACCAAGCACAAGTACCAGCTGACCATCACCGAAGCCGAGAAGGGCGCCCTCCAGACCGCCCTGGACGGCTGCTGAAGCGGCGCAGCGGGCGACACCGCTTGCGAACGCAGTGGAAACGGGCACGTCCCGGCGTGGAGGTGCCCGTTTCCGTCACGTGGAAGGGCATACTGCGGCCATGGGCGAGTTGCGCACGACTTTGACCGCACCTCCCGGTGGGGTGATGACCGATGAGGTCGGCGTGATCACCGGCGACCTGGAGCTGGCGACCTCCTGCGAGCAGGGCGCGGTGCAGGTGTGGATCCGCTACTCCGGCGCCGAGGAGTGGTACCGCCTCTCAGCCGCCGACTGCGAGCTGCACGACCCGCGCGACCACGAGCCGCTGCACGCCTGCCTGGCGGCCGTGCTGAACCGTCCCTAGGAGGAGCTGTGGGGAATTGCTTTGCGTAGGCGGTGCGGGTAGCGGAACCTCGGCGGCGGTGCCAGTGCCTCGGGTGGCGGAAGAAGATGCGGCTCCGCCGCATGCTTCAGCAGCTCCTACTCGTCCGGGTGGAGCGGTGGCAGGGCCGCGACGGCTTCGGTGCGGGTGAGGCCGGAGGCCTGCAGCAGGTCGACGGCGATCGAGCGCACCTGCAGGACCACGACCTGCATCGAGAAGTCGCCCTCGCCCAGCAGTTCCACTGTGGACTTCTTGGCGACCGAGCGCGCGGCTTCCCTGGCCTGCAGCGGATCCTTGCCGCTGGCCAGTTCGTCGCGCAGCAGCACCACGGTTCCCGCGAGCTCTTCCAGCATGCCCGGTAGCGGGCGCGGAACGGGTTCTTCGTCGCGCAGCGCGGCCAGCGCCCGCCGGGCCAGCACGCGGGTGTTGCGCAGCGCGCGGTCGACGGGTGTGGCGGCGGTTTCGTAGCGCTCCAGGTCGCCGCGCCTGCGCCAGCGGATCGGCGCGAAGCGGGCGATCTCGGCCCCGGCCTCCAGCGCGGCGCGGAACTCCTCGACGGACTTGTGGCTCTTGCGGGCGTCGGCCAGGACGTCGGCGGCCATGGACACGTCCCGGTGCGCGACGGCGCTCGCGACCCCGCGCAGCGCGTCGGCGAGCGCTCCCAGCACCACGCGACCGTTGCGGTGCGCGACCGCGAGGGGGTTGGCGGGCAGCAGCGCGGCGACGGCGAAGCCGACCAGCCCGCCGATCGCGGCGTCGAGCATCCGCGTCAGCCCGCCGGCCGTGGCGGGCGGTAGCAGCGTCGCGACCAGCACGGACGACGACGCGGCCTGCAGCACGATCACGCCGCCGCTGTCCAGCAGCACGGCGGTGGACATCGCCAGCGCGACGACCAGCGCGATCTGCCAGGTCCCGGTGCCGATCACCGAGATCAGCACGTCGCCGACCCCGACGCCGATGCTCACGCCGACAACCAGCTCCAGAGCTCGCCGCATCCGCTGCCCGAGCGAGACGCCCAGCGAGATCACCGCGGCGATGGGCGCGAAGAACGGTGCGACGTGCCCGACGATGTCGTGCGCGAGGAACCAGGCCACCCCGGCGGCCAGCGCGCACTGCACGATCGGCACACCGGTGCGCAGCAACCGCCGGAGCCGGCGGGTCAACTCCTCACGCAAACGCAGCACGACACCATCCTCCGCCACCGAACGCCCGCGCCCGCCGGGCGGTCCCGGGTCTCAGTGGAAATCAGGGGCCGGAATTCACCGAGATCGGGTTCCCGATTTCCACTGAGATCCGGTCGCCCCGGGACGGGTGGGACGCGGGTGCGACGAGCCCGGCCACGTGCGGCAACGCGTCCGCGCGTGGCCGGGTTCGTGGTCGTCAGGCGAGGTCGTTGGCTTCCAGGGAGGCCGGGTCGGAGTCCTCGAGGAGCTGGCGGCAGCGGTCGAACTCCTCGGTCTCGCCGATGGCGCGAGCCGCCTTGGCCAGTGCCGCGATCGAGCGGAGCACGCCGCGGTTGGGCTCGTGGCGCCACGGGACCGGGCCGAAGCCCTTCCAGCCCGAGCGGCGCAGGGCGTCCAGGCCGCGGTGGTACCCGGTGCGCGCGTAGGCGTAGGCGGCGATGTTCTCCCCGCTGTTCAGGGCGTTGTCGGCGAGCGCGGCCCACGCGGCGCTGAACGCCGGGTGCTGCGCGGCGACCTCGGCGGGGTCGGTGCCTGCGTCCAGGGCGCCCTGCGCCTCCGGGCTCTCCGGCAGCAGCGTCTCCGGCGGCTCCAACAGATTCCTCGTCATGCCCTCATCCTCGCACTTCACCCAAGACGACGACGGTCCGTCCACCCACAGGGCAGACGGACCGTCAGAACAACGAGAAACACGCCAACAAACGTCAGGCAAGCGACGAAGTCGCTTCCTCTTTCACCACCCGAGCAACTCGCACCGCCGCGGGTTCTGAGCGGCTCTCTGGGGAGGACAGCCGACACGCCGTGTATTGGCTGGCATACATCAGTCTCGGATCCTGGAGCCAGAGAGTCGCTCAAGTTCCGCCACCCGCACCGCCGAGCAACACGAGCAGCAACATCGATAATCAGCCGGCGATCATGCGGCCTGCGGACTTGAGGACCTCGCAGCCCTGGGCGACGCGAGCGGCCATGGCCTGCTCGGCGACCTTGAGGTAGCTGCGCGGGTCGTAGGTCTTCTTGTTGCCGACCTCGCCGTCGATCTTGAGCACACCGTCGTAGTTCTTCAGCATGTGGTCCGCGATGGGCCGGGTGAAGGCGTACTGGGTGTCGGTGTCGATGTTCATCTTGATCACGCCGTAGGAGACCGCCTCGTGGATCTCCTCCAGCAGCGAACCGGAGCCACCGTGGAAGACCAGGTCGAACGGCTTCGAACCGGCGGCCAGGCCCAGCTTCTCCGACACCACGTCCTGACCCTGCTTGAGGATCTCCGGGCGCAGCTTGACGTTGCCGGGCTTGTAGACGCCGTGCACGTTGCCGAAGGTCGCGGCCAGCAGGTAGCGGCCCTTCTCGCCGGTGCCGAGGGCTTCGACGGTCTTGATGTAGTCACCGGGCGCGGTGTAGAGCTTGTCGTTGATGTCGTTGGCGACGCCGTCCTCTTCGCCGCCGACGACGCCGACCTCCAGCTCCAGGACGATCTTGGCCTTGGCCGACAGCTCCAGGAGCTCCTGCGCGATCTGCAGGTTCTCGTCGAGGTTGATCGCCGAGCCGTCCCACATGTGCGACTGGAACAGCGGGTTCTCGCCGCGGTTGACCCGCTCCTGGCTGATCTGGATCAGCGGCTTGACGTAGCCGTCGAGCTTGTCCTTCGGGCAGTGGTCGGTGTGCAGCGCGATGTTCACCGGGTACTTGGCGGCGACGACGTGCGCGTACTCGGCGAGCGCGGTGGCACCCGTGACCATGTCCTTGACCTTGGTGCCGGAGGCGAACTCGGCGCCCCCGGTCGACACCTGGATGATGCCGTCACTCTCGGCCTCGGCGAACCCGCGCAGCGCCGCGTTGAGCGTCTCCGACGAGGTCACGTTGATCGCTGGGTAGGCGAACTCACCGGTCTTCGCCCGGTCCAGCATCTCCGTGTAGACCTCGGGGGTCGCGATGGGCATCGGTCATCCTCCTCAGATGGAGTTCGGTCGTGAAGTGACGCGAGATCGCGCAGCATCCTAGGAACCCCAGCGCACCGTCCGCGGCGCGTCGGGGCACATACCACTCTTTCGCGCGTCACAGTGCCCCAGCGGTGTTGTTTTGAAAAGTTGGTGCAAGGATTCAGAAAACGATCCTGTGCACATACTCACACGCCGGAGGGCCCGCCGCCTACAGCCAGGCGCCGGTGACGACTTCCCACTGGCGGATGGTGGTCGAGGCGATCACCCCGGCCTTGGTGTACGGGTCGGCGGCCAGGACGTCCTCGAGCTCGGCCTCGTCGGCGGTCTCGTAGACGATCTGCGCGCCCTTGCCGTCGGTGTAGGGTCCGCCCGCCAGCAGCGTGCCCCGCTCGGCCAGTCCGCGCGAGTACTCGCGGTGCTCCGGGCGGACCGCCAGCCTCTTGTCCTCGTCGGCCCCGTAGACCAGCTCGACAACGAACCTCGCCATGTTCTGCCTCCCTAGCGGCGGTTTCCACGATCGCCATGGACGCTAACCCGAACCCGCCCCGCGAACCCATCCTCGCCCGGTAAGTTCTTCGATCATGGGCGGTGATTCGGAAGGGATCGAGCGCAGCGTCGAGAAGACCTTCGGCACGCTGCGCAAGTTGGACGGAGTCCACCGGCAGACGCAGCAACCGCTGTCCCTGGAGGACATCTACAAGCAGCAGCGGATGCGGATGGTCCGGCTGGCGATCCTGCTGGTCGACGACATCAGCAGCGCCGAGGACGTGGTCCAGGAGGCCTTCACCGGGCTCTACCGGAACTGGTCCGGGCTGCGCGACGCCAACGCCGCGATCGGCTACCTGCGCACGGCGGTCGTCAACGGTTCCCGCTCGATGCTGCGCCGCCGCAAGACCGCCCGCGAGTACCAGCCGCCGCACCAGGCCAACGCGCGTTCCGCGGAGTCGCTGGCGATGCTCACCGCCGAGCACCAGGCCGTGGTGGACGCGCTGGGCAAGCTGCCGCGCAGGCAGCGCGAAGTGCTGGTGCTGCGCTACTACGGCAACCTGTCGGAGGCCGAGATCGCCGAGGCGACCGGCGTCTCCAAGGGCACCGTCAAGTCGACGGCGAGCCGCGCCCTGGAGGCGTTGCAGAAGCACATCGCGAGCTGACGACGGTCTATATTCGGCGAATCGAACAATCGCTCCGGTCTCACCGTCCGTGACCGGTTCAGCGGGTTCGGCTGAGCCGCAAAACACCGGTTTTGGTGTAGACCACTGCTCGCGTTTGGCGGAGGATCGTCGTTGTGAACACTGCCGAACTGATCCTCACCGGCGCGCGGGTCGTCACCCCGGGCGGCGTCGCGCAACCGGGCTGGGTGCGGGTGTCCGCGGGCGAGATCACCGCTGTCGGCGACGGCGCCGTCCCCCAGGGCCCGGCGATCGAGCTGTCCGGGCGCTGGCTGGTGCCGGGTTTCGTGGACATCCACTGCCACGGCGGTGGCGGCGGTTCGTTCACCTCCCTCGAACCCGAGCAGACCGAGACCGCGGTGGCCCACCACCGCGCGCACGGCACCACCACGATGCTGGCGAGCCTGGTGTCCGCGCCGGTGCCGGAGCTGGTCAAGCAGATCGCCACGCTGGCCGAGCTGACCGCCGAGGGCCTGCTGGCGGGAGTTCACCTGGAAGGGCCGTTCCTCTCGCACGCCCGCTGCGGCGCGCACGCTCCGGAGGCGCTGCGCGCACCGGAGGCCGACGACGTCCGCCAGCTGCTCGACGCCGGTCGCGGCGCGGTCCGGATGGTCACCCTCGCCCCCGAGCTGCCCGGTTCGCGGGACGCGGTCCGGCAGCTGGTCGACGGCGGTGCGATCGCGGCCGTCGGGCACACCGACGCGGTCGCCGACCAGGTGCTGGAGGCCGTGGACGCCGGAGCGACCGTGGCGACGCACCTGTTCAACGGCATGCGTCCGCTGCACCACCGCGAGCCCGGGCCGGTCGGCGCGCTGCTGGACGACGAGCGCGTCAGCGTGGAGCTGATCTGCGACCTCGTGCACCTGCACCCGACCGTCGCCCGGCTGGCCGCCACCCACGCCGGAACCGACCGGACGATCCTGGTCACCGACGCCATCAGCGCCACCGGAGCCGGTGACGGCACCTACGAGCTGGGCGCGCTGCCGGTGACGGTCGTCGACGGCGAGCCACGGCTGGCCGACGGCTCGCTGGCCGGGAGCACGCTGACCATGGACGTCGCGTTCCGCAACCTGGTGCGCAGCTGCGGGCTGTCCGTGCCGGCCGCGGTCGCGGCCACCTCGACGAACCCGGCGCGGCGGCTCGGGCTGACCGGCGTGGGCGAGATCCGTCCCGGCGCGGCGGCGAACATGGTCGTGCTCGGTGACGACCTCGACCTGCAGGGCGTCATGCACGGCGGCAAGTGGCTCACCGAACCCGCGTGACCTGGTGCATCGCCGATCCGCATCCGTTCAGCCGTGAGGCTGGTTAGGGTCGGGGGATGAACGGCCGGGAAACCGAGGACACGCTGTCCGCCGCCTTGCGGGCGCGAGCGAGCGGCCGTCCGTCCTCATCGCAGCGCACGCTGCGATCCAGTCCCGCGGGAGTGCTGCTCTTCGTGATCGTTCTGGGACTCATGTCCGGATTGCTCGCGGCGGGCGTCACAGTCCTTTACCCCATCGGGTGATCGCGGGTGTGCGCTGCGTTGATGTCCCGCAGCTCTCCCGAAATCCGGGCGAAGCGGCGTCACGGTACCGTTGGCAAGCGTGACGTCCGAATTCGCCGCCGCGGCACAGCCCGCGCTCGCTCTGCTTCCGGATTGGCTGAATCCGGAGAACATCGTCTCTGGTCTCGGCCCGTTCGCGCTGATCGGCGTCTGCCTGATCATCTTCGCCGAATGCGGTCTGCTCATCGGCTTCTTCCTGCCGGGTGACTCGCTGCTGTTCGTGACCGGCATGTTCGTCGCCATCGGCGCGATCAACACGCCGGTCTGGCTGGTCTGCGTGCTGCTGGCGGTGTGCGCCTTCGTCGGCAACGTGACCGGGTACTGGATCGGGCGCAAGGTCGGCCCGGCGATGTTCAACAAGCCCGACTCGAAGCTGTTCAAGCGCGAGCACGTCGACAAGACGCACGCCTTCTTCGAGAAGTACGGCGCCCGCGCGATCATCCTGGCCCGCTTCGTGCCGATCGTCCGCACGTTCATCACGGCGGTCGCCGGCATCGGCCAGATGGACCAGAGGAAGTTCTTCAGCTACTCCGCCATCGGCGGTGTGGCCTGGACCCTGAGCATGACGCTGCTCGGGTTCTTCCTGGGCAACATCCCGTGGATCCGGAACAACATCGAGGCCATGGCCCTGGTCATCGTCGTGATCTCGATCGTGCCGATCATCGTCGAGTACATCAAGGGACGCCGCGAGAAGGCCCGCGAAGCGGCCTGACGGAACCCTCGGAAGAAGAGCCGGCACCCATCGGGTCCGGCTCTTCTTCCGCATCAGGGGGCGGTTCTGGTCCGAGTCGACCGGGCGGAGCGGACTTCGATCAGTGACGGATCGGAGTCCTCACCACGCCAACCCGAGGTCCGCGTGCTGCTGCACCCAGGTGTGCATGACCACGCCCGCGGCGACCCCGGCGTTGATCGATCGGGTGGAGCCGAACTGCGCGATCGAGACCACCAGGTCGGCCTCGCGACGGGACTCCTCGTGCAGGCCTGGCCCCTCCTGGCCGAACAGCAGCACGCACCGGCGCGGCAGCTCCGCGCGCTCCACCGGGATCGCACCCGGCGTGTTGTCCACCGCGACGATCGCCAGGCCCGCGTCCCGCGCCCACGCGGTCAGCGACTCGACGTCCGGGTGGTGGTGGACGTGCTGGTACCGGTCGGTGACCATCGCACCGCGCCGGTTCCAGCGGCGGCGACCCACGATGTGCACCGCTTCCGCGAGGAACGCGTTCGCCGTGCGCACCACGGTGCCGATGTTGTGGTCGTGCTGGAAGTTCTCGATGGCCACGTGGAAGTCGTGCCGCCGCTGGTCCAGGTCGGCGACGATCGCCTCCCGCTTCCAGTACCGGTAGTGGTCGACGACGTTGCGGCGATCACCGTGCTCCAGCAGCTCCGGGTCGTGGCGCTCGTCGTCCGGCCAGGGGCCCTCCCACGGGCCGACGCCGACGCTGGTGCCCCACTCGGTGGGCCCGACGTCCTCGCTCACGCCAGTCCGAGGTCGGACAGCCCCAGCAGCGTGCGGTAGGGCAGTCCCGCTTCCTCGATTGCCTCGCGAGCCCCGGTGTCGCGGTCGACGACGGTCGCCACGCCGACCACCTCGGCGCCCGCCTCGCGCAGCGCCTCGACGGCGGTGAGCACGCTGCCGCCGGTGGTCGAGGTGTCCTCCACGGCCAGCACCCGCCTGCCGGTGATGTCCGGACCCTCGATCTGGCGCTGCATGCCGTGGGCCTTGGCGGACTTGCGCACCACGAAGCTGTCCAGCGCAGGGCCGTCGGCGTGCATCATGGCCGCGGCGACCGGGTCGGCGCCCAGGGTGAGCCCGCCGACGGCGGCGTAGTCCCAGTCAGCGGTGATCTGCCGCAGCAGACTCCCGATCAGCGGGGCCGCCTGGTGCTGCAGGGTCGCCCGGCGCAGGTCCACGTAGTAGTCGGCCTCCTTGCCGGAGGACAACATCACCTTGCCGTGCACCACCGCGAGCTCTTTGACCAGACGGGCCAGTTCGGAGCGCTGCTTCTCGTTCACCACGAGACCCGAGGATAGTTCTCAGGTCCGGCCGGGAACGGTGCGGGTGACCACCATGCGCTGCAGCTTCTTCGGGATCAGCCGTCCGATGGCGACCAGCGCCTTGTACTGGGCGCCCGGGATCGACACCGCCTTGCCCGCGCGGAGGTCGGCCAGCGACTCGTGCACGACCTGGTCGGCCTGCAGCCAGAAGGCGCGCGGCAGCTTGCTCATCTCCAGACCGGCGCGCTCGTGGAACTCGGTCCGGGTGAACCCGGGGCACAGCACCATGACCCGCACACCGGTGCCCGCCAGGGACGTCGCCAGGCCTTCGGAGAAGGCCATCACGTACGCCTTGGTGGCGGCGTAGGTGGAGCCGGAGACCGTGAAGAACCCCGCCACGCTGCCCACGTTGATCACGTCGCCGCGCCCGCGCTCGCGCATCGTCCGCACGGCCGCGTGGGTCAGCTCCAGCACCGCCGCGACGTTGACGTCCAGCTGCTGCCGCAGCACCTCGGGCGCGAGGTCCCAGAACGCTCCGCCGGTGCCGAAACCGGCGTTGTTGATCAGCACGTCCACCGGCCTGGTCGCGTCACCGACGCGCTCGGCGACCTTCGCCCGCTGCGCGCCGTCGGACAGGTCCGCCGGGAGAATCTCGACCCGCACGTTGTGCCTGGTCCGGAGCCGGTCGGCGAGCTCTTCGAGCCGCTCGGTGTCGCGCGCGACCAGGACCATGTCGTGACCTTCAGCGGCCAGCCGACGAGCGTAGGTGCGGCCGATACCCGCGGTGGCACCGGTGACGAGTGCGGTAGGCATGAACCCGAACCTACCGGTCTCGCATGTGCCCGACCTACTGGATGTGTTCCGAGGTTTCTTCCGCTTCGGTTTCGGCCGGGGTGCTGTTGGGATCGCTGTCGAACGGGTCGATCAGGTCGGCGAGGTCGCCGAGATCGCGCAGCAGGCGCTCCAAGCGGGCCGGGTCGGCGTCAGCGGGGTGCATCGCGGCCAGCACCCAGTCGTTCTCCAGCCAGACCACGGTGACGTCCTGGCCGATCTCCTCGGTGGCGTCGACCAGGTCGGCGGTGACCAGCGGGCGGGCCGAGGCGACCTCGGTGACGAACGCGTAGCGCGAGCCGACCGGCCCCAGCAGGTCCAGCCCGGAGTCCTGGGGCACCGGCACGTCCGGCAGCCACAGCTCGATGGTCGCCGGGGTCGTGCGGCGGCAGCGGACGCCCACCAGGACGGCGACGTTCTTGCCCCCGGCCTCCAGGTCCAGCACGTAGACCTGACGACGGCCGTCGGCGGTGAACGTCGAGCCCGCCACCACGTCCATCGCGGTCGTCGCGCCGTACTGGGCGAGCACGCCGCGCTCCCACCGCGTCGGCAGGACGCGGTCCACTTCGGCGAACTGCCAACCGCGCAGCGCCGCCCAGCGACGCCGCTCCCGGTTGTTGGAGGTGCGCTGCGATCGACCGGAGATCAGCAGCGCGACGCCGGCGACGATCGCGACGACGGCGACGAGGAACCAGAGCCACGCAGGTATGCCCACACGGGGCAGGGTAGTCCGAACATCGCGGAACTCGAAGATCACCTGGGCATCGGAATCCGAACCGCTCGTTCGGCTGACATTGACGTGCGAAAACCCTGATCCTGGCGGATCAATCGGCGCGGTTGTCGCAGAGCGCTCGCCACTCGGCCGTGTCGGGCGCCGGGCCGCGCAGGGCGGCGCCGTCGGTGCGGAGGCCCTCCAGGACCAGGCCCAGGTAGCGGGCGCGGAGTTCGGCGCGGCGGGCTTCGGTGGTCGGCAGCGACGGGTTGAGGTGCTTGAACAGCAGCAGGACGTCGGTCCAGTCGACGTCGGCGCGCAGCTCCCCGGCGAGTTGGGCGTCGTCGACCAAGGCCTCGATCACCTCGGCGACGCGCTGCTGCAGGTCGCGGAACTCGACCGAGAAGGTGTGCCGCTTCTCCAGCTGCGGCAGCACGGTTCCGATGCCCGAGCCCTCCCGAAGGCAGCGGTGCATGAAGCGGCTCAACGCCCGCCACGGATCGCTCTCCTCGGCGCGCGCGGCCTCGGCCTCGTCGATGACCAGGCGGAACGCCGCGATGCGCACCTGCTCGACGAGCTCGGCCTTGCTCGGGTAGCGGCGGTAGATGCTGGCCACGCCGACCCCGGCGCGCTTGGCGACCTCGGCCATCGGAGCGGCCATCCCGTGCTCGGCGAAGACCTCCCGGGCGGCTCGGATGACGGCGTCGTCGTGCCGAGCGGTCGTTGCTGTGGCCATGCGCACAAGGGTACGCCGCGCGGAATGGTTCGTTCCGCTAAGAGGTTGTCGTTGCCGGAAACTCCCCGAACCCGACCGCAGAGGAAATCCATGACCACCGAACTGGCACGCCCCAGCCTCACGCGCGAGCGCGGGTTGTCACGTTCCGGATCGTTCTGGTTCATCGGCGGGGTCTACGCCCTGTTCCTGATGGCCTCCACCGCCCCGTCCCCGATGTACTCGATCTACCAGCAGCGGTGGGGGTTCACCAATACCGTCCTGACGGAGGTGTTCGCCTCCTACGCGGTGGCGATCCTGGTGGCGCTGCTGCTGTGCGGGTCGCTGTCCGACCACATCGGACGGCGCCCGGTGCTGATCGGCGCGCTGGTGGTGGAGATCGCCGCGGTGCTGGTGCTCGCGCTGGCCACCGGCGTCGGCGGACTGTTCGCCGGTCGCGTGCTGCAGGGCCTGGCCACGGGTGCGGCGACGAGCGCGATCAGCGGTGCGCTGCTGGACTTCCAGCGCCCCGGATCCAGCCAGGGTTCGCTGGTCAACGGTGTCGCCGCGGCGCTGGGCATGGCGGGCGGATCGCTGCTGTCGGGAGTCCTGGTGCAGTTCGTCCCGGGACCGACGTTGACCAGCTACCTGTTGCTCGCGGCCGGTTTCGCCGCGGCGATCCCGGTCGTGCTCGCGATGCCGGAACCGGTGGCGAAGACCAGCTCGATCGGTGAGGCGCTGCGGCCGCGCAGGCCGGTCGTGCCGGCGGGCCAGGGCGTCCGGTTCGCGTTGATGTCGACCATGGTGCTGGCCTCGTGGATCGTCGGCGGGATGTTCATGTCGCTGGCCCCGTCGGTGGCCAAGGGCATGGTGCACGACCTGCCGAACCTGATCAGCGGGCTTCCGGTGGCGGTGCTGGCCGGCGTCGGTGGCCTCACGCAGCTGCTGCTGGCCCGCTGGGCCGCCGAGCGAGCGGTGCGCGTCGGAGCGGTGCTGATGATCACCGCGATGGCGGGGATCGCCGCCGCGGTGCTGTCCCACCACGCCGACCTGTTCTTCGTGGCCACCGCCGTGCTCGGCGTCGGCTGGGGACTGATGTTCATGGGCGCCTTCCGGATGCTCACCGGCCTGGCGGCGCCGCACCAGCGCGCGGGCACGGCGGCGATGATCTACGTCGTCGCCTACCTCTCGGCCACCGTCCCCGCGGTCGTGCTCGGCTACATCAGCACCATCACGGACCTGACGACGGCCACCCTGGTCTTCACCGCAGCGGCCTCCCTCTTCGCCGCCATCGCAGCCCTGTCCACGATCCGCCGTTGAGGCCGGGGCGATTCGAATTTCGCTCGAAGTGCGAACGCCGAAGTTCGGGCTCGAACTTCGCGCGAGATTCGAATCGTTCACCCGACCGCGAGGTCACTCCGCGGGTTCGACGGTGAGGGCGTCGTTGTCGTCGGTGACGTCGATGCGGACCTTGTCGCCCTCGCGGATGTCGCCCCCGAGGAGCTTGCGCGCCAGCTGGTCTCCGATGGCCGACTGCACCAGTCGACGCAGCGGACGAGCGCCGTAGACCGGGTCGAAACCGTTGAGCGCCAACCAGTCCCGCGCCGCCGGCTGGACGTCGAGGCTCAGCCGCCGCTGCGCGAGCCGCTTGGCCAGCCGGTCCACCTGGATGTCCACGATGGACGTGAGCTCCTCGGTGTTGAGCTGGTGGAACACCACGACGTCGTCGAGCCGGTTGAGGAACTCGGGCTTGAAGTGCCCGCGCACCACCGACATCACGGCCTCGTCGCGGTCCCGCTCGCCGAGGTTGGGGTCGGCGATGGCCTGCGACCCGAGGTTGGAGGTCAGCACCAGGATCGTGTTGCGGAAGTCGACCGTGCGGCCCTGCCCGTCGGTGAGCCGCCCGTCGTCGAGGACCTGCAGCAGCACGTCGAAGACGTCGGAGTGGGCCTTCTCGACCTCGTCGAACAGCACCACCGAGTAGGGCCTGCGGCGCACCGATTCGGTGAGCTGACCGCCCTGGTCGTGGCCGACGTAACCGGGCGGGGCACCGACCAGGCGGGACACCGAGTGCTTCTCGGAGTACTCGCTCATGTCGATGCGGATCATCGACCGCTCGTCGTCGAACAGGAACCCGGCCAGCGCCTTGGCCAGCTCGGTCTTGCCGACCCCGGTCGGCCCCAGGAACAGGAACGATCCGGTCGGCCGGTCCGGGTCGGCGACACCGGCGCGGGTGCGCCGGACCGCGTCGGAGACCGCGCGCACCGCCTCGGACTGGCCGACGACGTGGGCGCCGAGGGCGTCCTCCATCCGCAGCAGCTTGGTGGTCTCGCCCTCCATCAGGCGACCCGCGGGGATGCCGGTCCAGGCGCTGACGACGTCCGCGACGTCGTCGGCGGTGACCTCCTCCTGCAGCATCGCCTTGCGCTCGGTCTGCGCGTGGGTGGCGGTGTCGAGCTCCTTCTCCAGCGCGGGGATCCGCCCGTAGCGGAGTTCGGCGGCCTTGCCGAGGTCGCCGTCGCGCTCGGCGCGCTCGGACTCCCCGCGCAGCTGCTCCAGCTGGGTCTTGAGGTCGCGGACCTTGTCGATGGACTCCTTCTCCTGCTGCCAGCGCGCGGTGAGCTCGGAGAGCTTCTCGCGCCGGTCGGCGAGCTCGGCGCGCAGCGCGGCGAGCCGTTCGACCGAGGCCGGGTCGGACTCCTTGGCCAGCGCCATCTCCTCGATCTCCAGCCGGCGCACGGCCCGCTCGACCTCGTCGATCTCCACCGGGCGCGAGTCGATCTCCATGCGCAGCCGGGACGCCGCCTCGTCGACCAGGTCGATGGCCTTGTCCGGCAGGAAGCGGGCGGTGATGTAGCGGTCGGAGAGGGTCGCGGCGGCCACCAGGGCGCCGTCGGTGATCCGGACGCCGTGGTGGACCTCGTAGCGCTCCTTGAGCCCGCGCAGGATCGCCACGGCGTCCTCCGGGCTCGGTTCGCCGACGAACACCTGCTGGAAGCGGCGTTCCAGCGCGGCATCGGTCTCGATGTGCTCGCGGTACTCGTCGAGCGTGGTCGCGCCGACCATGCGCAGCTCGCCGCGCGCCAGCATCGGCTTGATCATGTTGCCCGCGTCCATCGAGCCGTCGCCGGAGGCCCCGGCGCCGACGATGGTGTGCAGCTCGTCGATGAAGGTGATCACCTGACCGGCGGATTCGGTGATCTCCTTGAGCACCGCCTTGAGCCGCTCCTCGAACTCGCCCCGGTACTTCGCACCGGCCACCATGGAACCGAGGTCGAGCGAGACGACTCGCTTGCCGCGCAGCGATTCGGGCACGTCACCCGCGACGACCCGCTGCGCGAGGCCCTCCACGATGGCGGTCTTGCCGACACCGGGCTCACCGATGAGCACAGGGTTGTTCTTGGTCCGCCGGGACAGCACCTGCACGACGCGGCGGATCTCGGCGTCGCGGCCGATGACCGGGTCGAGCTCGCCGGCGCGGGCGCGCTCGGTGAGGTCCTGGCCGTACTTCTGCAGCGCTTGGTAGGTCCCTTCGGGATCGGGGCTGGTCACGCGGGCCGAGCCGCGCACCTGGGCGAACGCCTCCCGCAGGGCGTCGGGGGTGGCGCCGTGCCTGCGCAGCAGATCGGCGACGCGGCCGCCCTCGGCGGCCAGCCCGACCAGCAGGTGCTCGGTGGAGACGTAGTCATCGCCCATCTCGGTGGCCAGGCGTTGCGCGCGGGTGAGCGCCTTGACGGCCTCACCCGACAGCTGCGGGGCGCCGACGGTGCTGCCGGTGGCGGCGGGAAGCGAGTTCGTCAGCGACTCGAGCTCGCGCCGCACGTCGGCGACGTCCGCCCCGACGGCGGTGAGCAGCGGTGCGGTCAGCCCGTCGCCTTGCGCGAGCAGGGCGCCGAGCACGTGCGCGGGGCCCACGTCCGGGTTTCCCGCCATGGTGGCCGCCTGGACCGCGGAGGAGATCGCCTGCTGGGTCTTCGTCGTCGGGTTGAACGCGTCCATTCCTCACCTCGTGCCGGTTGTCGTGCCTGGTCGTCCTGCTTGTCGGCACCAGACTCCACACGTCCAACGTAACAAAAGTTGAGCGTGTTCCGCTCAAGCCCAGTTTCACACTAATTTTCTCTTTTCACAGCGCGTAAACATAGGTCTGACCAAACAGACCAACCTTCCGCAGATTGTTACGCACAGTGCTTGCTTTCAGGGGTTTTGCTCGCTTTGCTATTGCGCCATGACCTACACCTTGGGGACACCACCGCCGGACGGCGAACTCGTCCTTGCGGCCGATGCCGGCGTGCTCGCCGGCATCGAGGACACCATCAACAACGTCTTCACGCCGATCTCGGAGGCCTTCTCCGGGTTCGTGTTCGGTGAGATCACCGTCTTCGGCGTGACCTTCCCGTGGATCGTTGCCTGGCTGGTGATCGCCGCGACGGTGTTCACGCTGGTCTTCGGTTTCGTGCAGATCCGCAACTTCAAGCTCTCGGTCGACCTGGTGCGCGGCAAGTACACCAGCAAGGACGAACCGGGCGAGATCAACCACTTCCAAGCGCTGGCCTCAGCGGTGTCGGGAACCGTCGGTCTGGGCAACATCGCCGGTGTCGGTGTCGCGGTCACCGTCGGCGGCGCGGGCGCCACCTTCTGGATGATCCTCTGCGGTCTGCTCGGCATGGCGACCAAGTTCGTCGAGTGCACCCTCGGTGTGAAGTACCGCGAGATCGACGCGAACGGCAACGTTCACGGCGGTCCGATGCACTACCTGCGCAAGGGCCTCGCCGAGCAGATCCCCAACGCCTTCGGACGCGGTCTGGGCAAGGTGCTCGCCGTGCTGGCGGCGATCATGATCCTGCTGTTCGGCGTCGGCGGCGGCAACATGTTCCAGGCCAACCAGACCTTCGCCCAGGTGCGCGACGTCACCGGCGGCGACGAGGGCCTGCTCGGCTCGGACGGCGCCGCGCTGATCTTCGGCATCATCCTGGCGATCATCGTCGGCGCGGTCGTGGTCGGCGGCATCAAGTCCATCGGAGCGGTGACCAGCAAGCTCGTCCCGGCGATGGCGATCATCTACGTCCTGGCCTCGCTGACGGTCATCGGCGTCAACATCACCGCCGTGCCGGACGCGGTCGTCACGATCGTCCAGGGCGCGTTCACCCCGGAGGCCGGGTTCGGCGGTCTCATCGGTGTGCTGATCGTCGGTTTCCAGCGCGCCGCGTTCTCCAACGAGGCCGGACTGGGATCGGCGCCGATCGCGCACTCCGCGGTCCGCACCAAGCACCCCGCCACCGAGGGACTGGTGGCGCTGCTGGAGCCCTTCATCGACACCGTCATCATCTGCACCATGACCGCGCTGACCATCGTCATCGCGCAGCCGCAGCTGTGGGTCGAGGGCCAGAAGGCCGTGCTGGCCGGAGGTGAGGAGCCGGACGGCGTTACGGTGACCTCCGAGGCGTTCGCCAGCGTCCTGCCCTGGTTCCCGTACGTGCTGACCGTGGCGGTCGTGCTCTTCGCCGTCTCCACGATCATCACCTGGGGCTACTACGGCCAGCGCGCGTGGCTGTTCCTGTTCGGCAACACCTCGGTGAGCCGCAACATCTACAACGTGGTGTTCTGCCTGTTCGTGATCGTGGGTTCGGTGCTGAGCCTGAGCAGCGTCATGGACTTCACCGACGCGGTGCTGTTCCTGCTGGCCCTGTTCAACATCATCGGCCTCTACATCATGATCCCGGTGGTCAAGCGGGAGCTGGCCGATTACAAGGCCAAGATCCGCTCCGGCGAGGTCCGCAAGGTCGACTCGAAGTCCGGCGTCTGACCGCAAGACCGAGGCCTGACCGGCTCACGGCCGCAACAGGGCTACCCGGATTACCGCCGTAATCAGGTCACCGATTACGGCGGTAATCCGGGTTGAGGCATGAAGAAGCCGTGCGCACCCCCGACGTGCGCACGGCTTCTTCTCTCTAGGAGCGGCCGAGCCAGCCACAGCAGACCGCTCCTGGTCTCATTCCTGCTCGTGCACCACCTGGATGTCGATCTGCACGCGCAGGGTGGTGCCGACGGTGGCGATGCCGCTCTTGAGGGACTGGCTGAACCGCACCGCGAAGTCGTCGCGACGCAGCTGCGCGACCGCCGAGGCCGAGGCCCGGGTGCCGCCCCACTGGTCGGGACCGACTCCGTCGAAGCGGGTGTCCAGCATGACCGGTTTGCTCACGCCGAGCATGGTGAGCTCGCCTTCCAGGTCCCACTTGTCGCCGCCGCGCGGGCGGAGCCCGGTGGAGCGGAAGGTGATCTCCGGGTACTCGGCGACGTTGAGGAAGTCCTCGGTGCGCAGGTGGTCGTCGCGCAGCGTGTTTCCGGTGTCGATGGTGTCGGCGTTGATGCGGGCCTCGACCAGCGACTTCTCGATCGGGGTGCCGATGCGCACCTCACCGGAGAACTCGTTGAAGCGGCCATGGATGCTGCTCAGGCCCAGGTGCTTGGCGGTGACCTGGATGGAGGAGTGCACCGGGTCGATCCGCCACAGCCCGGGGTCGGGCAGGTCGGCGCCGCCGATGCGGCGGACCTCGACGTCACCGAGGTTGGCGGTCGCTGCCTCGTGCACCAGGGTGGTGCGGGCGACCGGCTCGTGGCCGATCGCGGTGACGATCGCGGTGTAGGCGCCCGCGGCGAGGCCGGAGGCCATCACCGAGCCCTGCGCGTCACCTCGAGCTCGTGCGACCTGGGTACCGCCACCGTCGATGACGGTGAGCACCGCCTCCGGCACCGGCCAGCCGTCGCTGCCGCGCACCGAGGCGGTCACCGCCCCGGAACCCCGGGCGGCACCGGTCTCGCCGTGGGCGGCCGCGGCCTGCGGTTGGCCGAGATCCATCTGAGAACACTCCTTTGAAGCAGAGCTCGATCACGATCTTGCTCAGCGGGCGGGCCGACGTCCAGTCGATCCCGCCCGCCGCAGCACGACCGTGACCTCCGGGTGGTGCTGGTGCGACCGGTCAGCCTTCGGGGTAGCCCAGGTCGACGTCGTGCGACGTCTCCTGGCCCGTCAGCCGCAGCGAGCCGGCCACCGGCGGATAACCGCTGGCGATCACCGTGTACTCGCCGTCGGGCAGGTCGGTGAAGTGGTAGCTGCCGTCGATGTCGGTGGTCCCCGCGGCCACCACCGCGCCCGAACCGTCGAGCAGCGTCACCCGCGCGTCCGGCACCGGCACGCCCAGGTTGGCCGACCGGATGACGCCGCTGAGCTGCGCCCCGGTCTGCAGGGCGACGTCGAGGCGCATCCGCTCCCCGTCGGTGACCACGATCGGGTGGGCCACCGGGCGGTATCCGTCCGCGGTGACGGTCAGCGCGTAGGAGCCGCCGACCAGGTCGGAGAAGCCGTAGTCGCCGTCGGAGTCGGTGGCGTTGGTGGCCACGACCTCGCCGCGCACGTCGGTGAGCACCACCATCGCGCCCGGCACGCCGACACCGCCGACGTGCACCAGGCCGCTGAGCTCACCGGCGCCGAGCAGCTGCACGTCGTGCCGCACCGGGCGATCGGCCACGACCACCATCGAGGCGGTGGGCTGGTAGCTGCCGCCGGAGGCGATCAGCACGTAGGTGCCGCCGTTGTCGACGGCGAAGTGGAACTCGCCGTCGTTGTCGGTGCGCGCCCGCTCGACCTGGCGCCCGTTGGCGTCGGTGAGGGTCAGCACCACGCCGGACACCGGGGTGCCGATGGAGTCGTGGACGACTCCGTGCACGACCCGCTGCTGGGCGTGCTCCTGGCCGTCCATGAACCGGCCGGTCAGCGCCGCGCCGTTGGAGGCGAACGACGGGATCGACGGCTCGGTCCACGGGTCGGCCTGGGCGGAGTTCATCTGCGCGCCGTTGTTCCGGCCCTCTTCGTGTGCGGCCACTGAAGCCGTCTCCATTTCCTCGTTGCTTTCGATCGTGGTCCGCAACGGCTTCTCGCGGATGAACAGCACCGCGAGGAAGGTGACCACGGAGATGCACGCCGAGATGAGGAAGATGTCGCCGATGGCATCCCCGTACGCCGCGCGGACGATGGTCTGGATCGGCCCGGGCAGGTGCCCGATGTCCAGCGATCCCGTTCCGCCGCCGGAGGCCGCGGCCTGAGCCGCGCCGGGGATCTTCGCCAGACCTTCCACGATGTAGTCCTGAACGCGGGTGGCCAGCACCGCGCCTAGCACCGACACACCAGCCGAACCTCCCAAGGTGCGGAAGAAGGTGACGACGGAGGTCGTCGAGCCCATGTCCTTGGCGCTGGTGGCGTTCTGCACCGCCAGCACCAGGTTCTGCATGAGCATGCCCACTCCGGTACCCATCAGGAAGAGGTAGATCCCCACCAGCACCAGGTTCGTTTCATGATCGACGGTGCTCAGTAGCCCCATCGCAATGATCATCACGATCGAGCCGACCACGAGGAACGGCTTGGTCTTGCCGGTGTAGCGGGAGATGACCTGGCCGCTGACCGTGGAGGAGATGAACAGACCGCCGACCATCGGCAGCGTCATCAGGCCTGCGGTGGTCGGGCTGAAGCTGCGCGCGATCTGGAAGTACTGACCCAGGAACACCGCGCCGCCGAACATCGCGGTGCCGACCGCGACGGTGCCGATGGTGGCCATCGTGACCGTGGGGTTGCGGAACATCTTCAGCGGCACGATCGGCTCGCTGTGCTTGGACTCGATGATCACGGCGATGATCAGCGCGAGGACGCCGCCACCGACGAAGTAGCCGGTCTCCGGGGAGAGCCAGTCGAAGTTCTTGCCGGCCAGCGAGACCCAGATCAGCAGCAGCGACACGCCACCGACCAGGAACAGCGCGCCGAACCAGTCGATCTTGACCTCGCGCTTGATCACCGGCAGCTTGAGCACCCGGCCGAGCACGATGAAGGCGATGACGGCGATCGGCACGGTGACCCAGAAGCACCAGCGCCAGCCCAGCCACGGGGTGTCGACGATGACGCCGCCGACCAGCGGGCCGCTGACGGTCGCCACGGCGAAGGTGGCGCCGATGTAGCCGCTGTAGCGACCGCGGTCGCGCGGCGGGACCATCGCGGCGATCACGACCTGGATCAGCGCCTGCAGACCGCCCATGCCGATGCCCTGCAGGGCGCGGAAACCGATCAGGGTCTCCATCGACTGAGCGAAACCACCGGCCACGGAGCCGACGGTGAAGATGGTGATCGCGATCTGGTACAGCAGCTTCTTGCTGAACAGGTCGGAGAGCTTGCCCCACAGCGGCGTGGAGGCGGTGGAGGTCAGCAGCATCGCCGTGACTACCCAGGTGTACTGGCCCTGGGTGCCGTTCAGGTCGGCGATGATCCTCGGCAGCGCATTGGACACGATGGTCGAGCTGAGGATGGCGACCAACAGCGCCAACATCAGGCCGGACATGGCCTCCAGGATCTGGCGGTGCGACATCGCCTGGTCCTGGGCCGACTCGTGCGGCGCGCTCGGTTGAGTCGACACCCTCGGCGCCGTCTCCGTCGAGCTGGTCATCGAGTTCCTTCCCTCATCCCGGAGTCTGAGTGATCTCCGCTTTCGATCGTGTGGCGGCGGATGTCCGACATCGCGTCGCCGAGCAACCGGGCCAGTTCGCGGACCTTGGTGTCCTCCCAGTCGACCAGCGCCTCGCCGATCCACTCCGCCTTCTTCTGCTCGAGCTCGGCGACGACCCGGTCGCCGAGCTCGGTGGTCCGCAGCAGCGAGACCCGGCGGTCGGCGGGGTCCGGGCGGCGCGTGATCAGTCCGGCCTGTTCGAGCTGGTTCACCTGCCGGCTCACCACGGACGCATCGACGATGCGGTGGTGAGCGAGGTCGGAGACCCGGCATTCGCCGCGCTGCACGAGCTCGGTGAGCAGCCCCGCCGCGGCGTAGGGCACCTGGTCGGAGAGCTGCAACCCCCGTTGCAGCGCGACCTGCTTGAGGCCCATCAAGGCGCGGAGCGGGCGGAGCAGCTCACCGCAGGTCTCTGGTGTAGGTCCCATGCGAGCCCATCCTTTTAGTTGCTCTAGGCAACAATAGGACCACTTGGTTGCAGCACGCAACTGAAATGGGGGTGACTCGCACCACCGGCCGTTTTTGGCCGTTTTGCCTGATAGGAGATGATTCAGGGCCCGGGAAAGCGGGCCGGGACCGTCAGATCAGCTGGTCTGGTTCAGCTTGCCGAGCAGTCGGGCGAGGTCGGCGAGGTCCTGCGTGCTCCAGCTGGCGAACTGGCCGTGGAGGTGCTTGCGGCGCTCGGCCCGCACCCGCTCCAGGCGCTCCTGCCCCAGGTCGGAGAGCTGGATGCGGCGGGCGCGGCCGTCGTCCGGGTCGGGGGCGCGCTCCAGCAGCCCCAGGTCGACGAGGGTGGCGATCTGCCGCGAGACCGTGGACTTGTCCAGGCCGGTGCGGCCGGCCAGGTCCATGCCGCGCAGCGGCCCTTCGTTGGCCACCATCAGCAACATCGTGTAGGAGGCCGGGTCCAGGTCCGGGTGCACCAGCGCGGCGACGTGCGTGGAGAGGTTCCGCGCGTTGCGGAACATCATCACCAGCTCGCGTTCGATCTCCTCGGCCGCTTCGCGGCGCGCGGGGTCCTCCGCGATCTCGTCGTCCTGCTCGCTCACGTCTCTCCCCGCACCTCGCGACCGTTTCGCCCCACTCTAGGGAGCACGGCCGCAACGCAGAGCACCAGCCCGAGAACTCGTCAACCCGATTCCCAAACCGGAAGACGCCGCACCGATCACCGAGAACCGTCAGGCAAGCACCGAAGGTGCTTCCTCAGCGCCCCACCTGAGCAACCGGCACCGCCGGGGGTTCTCAGACGTCTTCTGGGGAGGACAGCCGTAGCGCCGTGCACTTGGTCATACATCAGTCTCTGGTCCCGGAGCCAGAAGGCGTCTGAGGTTCCGCCACCCGCACCGCTGCGCAGAACAACCACGGAGTCTTACGCAGAGACCTCATGCCAAGGACGAGGCATGCCCTTGGCGCTGAAGTAGTCGCCACCCTTGCGCTTGACGTCATCGGTGCCCCAGGTGCGTTCCCGCAGGACGGGCATCATCCGGGGGATGTGCTTGCGGCAGTGGATGTAGGCCTCCTCGACCTGCACCACCACCCAGCGCTCGGGCGTGCGGCCGCGGTCGAACTCCGAGGGCAGCGCGGGGTAGATGCCGCGCAGGTCGGCGTCCTCGACGATGCGGGCCTTGCCGTTGAGGTGAAGACCGATCAGGTCGGTGACGAAGTCCACCAGGAGGATGCCGACGTGCGGGTTCTCGCTGATGTTGCCGAGGCTGGCCATCACTCCGTTGCCCCGGTACTCCGGGTAGCAGACGTGCTGGTCGTCGAGGACTTCGACGAAGCCGGGCGGACCTGCCCGCAGGCTGGAATCGCACTCACCTCGGGCGTCGGAGGTGGCCACGAATGCCAGCTCCATGCGCCCGATGAACTCCTTCATCTCGTCGTTGAGCCGGTCGAGCACCTGGTCGTCGTAGAAGCGGCGGGCCCGCTTCTCGGTGCCGTAGGCGCTCTGGAGCAGGTGCTCACCGGCCGATCCGGGCAGAGTCGGGGATTCCTGCCAGAACGGGTCGGTGAGCTGCGGCTCGGATAATCGGGTGGGGATCGGGACGGGGGGTGTTGTGCTGTCGGACAGCTCTAGGTCCAGCATGGCATCGGGAGCCACGCCGACCGGGTTGATGTGATCGGGGGTCACGGCGGACCACAGTGTCATGTAGCCCCGTCCGGTAACAGGTTCGCCACTAGCTTTCCCCCGACCGATTGATGGATTATCTACGTGAAGTAGTTGCAAAGCACTCGAAAGTGCCATCAAGGCAGACGTGCGTACGATCAGGGGTTAGGGTCGCCCCTGATGTCGGGGGACGTTTGCAGGTAGCGGTTGCGCCCACCCCAGGTGCCTGCCGCCAACGTGGAGAAGACTGCGCCCGAAACGATGACGAACGCCGTACTGAGCCCCGGTCCGCCCCCGAACAACGAACCGTCCAACTCCGGTGTGAGCAAGATGGTTCGACTCATCCGCGAGAGCTACGCGGTGGTCGAACCGCATGCCGACGAGGTGGCCAAGTTCTTCTACGGCACCTTGTTCAGCATTGCGCCGCACACCCGCGAGCTGTTCGCCGCCAACATGGAGGTGCAGCGCAGCCGCCTGCTTCGGGCGCTCGTGCACGTCATCCAGATGGTCGACAAGCCCGACGAGCTGCTGCCGTTCCTGCAGCAGCTGGGTCGCGATCACCGCAAGTTCGGTGTCGTCACCCAGCACTACGAGGCGGTCGGCACCGCGCTGCTGGCGTCCATCAAGCGCTACGCCGGTGACTCCTGGACCGACCAGGTCGAACGCGCGTGGGCGGAGGCCTACACGGTCATGGCCTCGGCGATGACCGAAGCGGCCGCCGCCGACGACGGCCCCGCCTGGTACACCGGCCAGGTCCTGCACCACGAGCGGTTGAGCTGGGATCTCGCCGTGGTCCGCGTGCAGACCGATCACCCGGCGCCCTACCTGCCCGGTCAGTACGTCAGCGTCGAGGTCCCCCAGCGGCCCCGGATGTGGCGGTACCTGTCGCCGGCGAACGCGCCCAGCGACGACGGCGTCATGGAGTTCCACGTCCGCTCCGTCGAGGGTGGTTGGGTCAGCCGTGCCGTGGTCGGCCACGCTCAGCCCGGTGACCAGTGGCGGATCGGCTCGCCGATGGGCCGGTTGACGGTCGACCGGGAGAACTCGCCGGACGTCCTGATGGTCGCCGGCGGCACCGGCGTCACGCCGCTGCGCGCGATCATCGACGACCTCGCCCAGTACGGCGAGAACCCGCGCGTGCAGCTGTTCTACGGCGGACGCACCCGCGACGACCTCTACGACCTGGAGAACCTCCGCCGCATCGCGATGCACAACCCGTGGCTGACGATCACGGCCGTGCTGGAGAACGACCCGAACGTCGACGGGGTCGAGCACGGCACGATCGCCGACGTCGTCTCCCGCTACGGCGCCTGGGAGGGCTGGGACGTGCTGGTCTCCGGTTCCCCCGCGATGATCCGCGCCACGGTCTCGAAGATGCTGGTCGCGGGCACCACCCTCGACAACATCCGCTACGACCCTTTTACGTTGGACTGAGTCGTCCCGTCCTGATCAGCGGTGCGAACCGGCTTCGCCGCTCGCCTGACGCGAAAAGGCACCTCCCACGACGGGGAGGTGCCTTTTCGTCGCCTTCACAAGCGGCGTAGCCGCTTTCTCCTTCACCACCTGAGCAGCTCGCACCGCCGCGGGTTCTGAGGTGGTTCTCCTGTGAGGACGTGCCGACGCGGTGCATTGGCATACATGAGTCGGCGCGCCCGGAGCAGGAGGGCCACCTCAGGTTCCGCCACCCGCACCGCTGAGCACAACGACCACAACACCGCCCTACCGCTTGCGGTTGGGCTTCCAGACGACCAGGGCGGTCTCCTCGCGCACGGGGACGAGGTCCCTGCGGTAGGAGGCGTGGATCTGGGCCGCCGCCGATTCCGCCGCCGCGTAGGCCGCGGCGACCTCCTCGGTGAGCTCGGTGACCTTGGCCTGCAGCGCGTCGACCTGGTTCTCCAGGTCGATGATGCGCTTGATCCCGGCGAGGTTGACGCCCTCCTCCTGGGAGAGCCGCTGGACCTCGCGCAGCAGCGCGATGTCGCGCAGCGAGTAGCGTCGGCCGCCTGCCGCGGTGCGTCCGGGCGAGACGAGTCCGAGCCGGTCGTAGCTGCGCAGCGTCTGCGCGTGCAGACCGGACAGCTGCGCCGCCACCGAGATCACGAACATCGGGGTGTCCTCGTTGGAACCGGGCGGGAACGCGAATCCCATCTCCGGTCCGATCCCCCCGGGACCCGTCATGCGGCCGGCCATGCTTACCTCCCGAGCAACTCGTTCAGCTCGCTGCGCGGGTCGTGGTCGGCGGTGGCCTCGGCGTACTCGGCGAGCACTTCGGCCGCCTTGCCGTCGAGCTTCGACGGCACCGCGACCTGCAGCGTCACCAGGAGGTCCCCGTTGCCACCGGCCTTCTTGCCCACGCCCTTGCCACGCACCCGGAAGGTCCGTCCGCTGCTGGTTCCGGCGGGAACCTTCAACGTGACCTTCCCGTCCAGGGTCGGCACCGCCAACGTAGTGCCCAGCGCGAGCTCCGGGAAGGTGACCGGGACCGAGATCGTCAGGTCATCACCGGATCGTCCGAACACCTTGTTGCCGTTGACGTGCACCACGACGAAGAGATCACCCGAAGTGGCGCCTTGACGCCCGGGCTCGCCCTGTCCCGCCAGCCGGATCCGCTGCCCGTCGTCCACCCCTGGCGGGATGCGCACGGTCAGCGTCCGGGTCCGGGTGCTGATGCCCTCACCGGCGCAGTCCTCGCACGGGCTGTCGATGATCTGGCCGCGTCCCCGGCAGTCCGGGCACGGCTCGCTGAAGGCGAACGCGCCCTGGTTGCGGGTGACCAGACCCGCTCCACCGCAGGTGGAGCAGCCGCGCGGCCGGGTTCCGGGCTTGGCGCCCGAGCCCCGGCAGGTCTGGCAGGTCGCCGGGCTCGACAGCCGCAGCGGCACCGTGGCACCGCGCACCGCCTCGTAGAAGTCGATGCGCACCTCGGTCTCGACGTCGGCCCCGCGCCGCGGCCTGCTGGCCGTGGTCGGGCCCGCGCCGCCACCGGGTCGCCGGTTGCCGAACAACCCGCCGAACAGGTCGCCCAGGCCACCGGCCCCCTGCTGACCGCCGAAGAGGTCACCGAGGTCGAAGCCGCCACCGGCACCGCCGGGACCGCCGAACCCGCCCGGAGCCCCGAAGCCACCGCCCGCGCCGCCGAGCCCGCCGGCTCCGAAGAGCCGCCGGGCCTCGTCGTACTGCTTGCGCTTGTCGGGGTCGGACAGCACCCCGTAGGCCTCGGAGACCGCCTTGAACTTGGACTCGGCCTGGGCGTTGCCGGGGTTGGCGTCGGGGTGGTTCTCCCGCGCCAGCTTCCGGTACGCCTTCTTGATGTCCTCGGACGAAGCATCGGAGGAGACGCCCAGCTCAGCGTAGAAATCCTTGTCGAGCCATTCCCTGGCACTCACCGGACGCTCCTCCTTCCGCTCATGATCACTCTTGTTCGGTGGACTCGCCGGACTGGCCGGCACCGGCCTCGGACGCGGTTTCCCCGTCTGCCTCGTAGTCGGTCACCGCGACCATCGCCGGGCGCAGCACCCGCTCGCCGAACCGGTAGCCGCGGCGCATCACGGTGGTGACCGTGGGCCCGGAGACCTCCGACGAGGTGGTGTGCTGGACGGCCTCGTGCACCGACGGGTCGAACTCGTCGCCCTCAGCACCGAACGCCTCCAGACCGGAGGAGTTCAGCGTGCCGATGAGCTTGTCGGCCACCGCCTTGAACGCGCCGTTGAGGTCGCCGTGCGCCTCGGCCCGCTCCAGGTCGTCGAGCACGGTCAGCAGGTCGCCGGCCACCGACGCCTTCGCGGCGGCGATCACCGATTCGCGGTCGCGTTCCACCCGCTTGCGGTAGTTCGCGTACTCCGCGGTGACCCGCTTGAGGTCGGCGGTGAGCTCGTCGACCTGCTTCTGCAGGCCGGTGGACTCGCCACCCTGCTCGGGCGAGGCACCGTCGACGGGCTGTTCGGCCGGCTCGTCGGCCTGACCGAACTCCTCGTCGAGGGTGCCGGACATGCTTTCGGCCACCTGAGCCTCGTCTCCGTTCGGAGCAGGGGTCCGGCGCTCGCCGGTCTCGGGGTCGATTCGACGCCGATCCCGGACGACCACCGGCTCCTGCTGCTCGCCTTCGTTGCGCGACATTTCGGGCCTGTCCGAAGTCACTTCTTCTTCTCGTCCTCGTCGTCGACGATCTCGGCGTCCACCACGTCGTCGTCCTTGGCCGAGGAGCTGGCGCCCGCACCGGCCTCACCAGCGGCGTCACCGGCACCCGCGTCACCCGCGGCGGCGGCACCGGTGTCGGCGTAGAGGGCCTGGCCGAGAGCCTGCGACTCGGTGGCCAGCTTCTCCACGGCGCTGGAGATGGCGTCGACGTCCTCGCCCTTCAGGGCCTCGTTGACCTCGTCGATCGCGCCCTTGACCTTGGTCTTGGTCTCCTCGGGCAGCTTCTCGTCGTTCTCCTTGAGGACCTTCTCGGTCTGGTAGACCAGCGTCTCGGCCTGGTTGCGGGCCTCGGCCTCCTCGCGACGCTTCTTGTCCTCCTCGGCGTGGGCCTCGGCGTCGGAGACCATCCGCTCGATGTCGTCCTTCGGCAGCGCGGAGCCGCCGGTGATCGTCATCGACTGCTCCTTGCCGGTGCCCAGGTCCTTGGCGGAGACGTGCACGATGCCGTTGGCGTCGATGTCGAAGGTGACCTCGATCTGCGGGACCCCGCGCGGCGCCGGCGGCAGGCCGGTCAGCTCGAACATGCCGAGCTTCTTGTTGTGCGCGGCGATCTCGCGCTCGCCCTGGAAGACCTGGATCTGCACCGACGGCTGGTTGTCGTCAGCGGTCGTGAAGGTCTCGGAGCGCTTGGTCGGGATCGTGGTGTTGCGCTCGATCAGCTTGGTCATGATGCCGCCCTTGGTCTCGATGCCCAGGGACAGCGGGGTGACGTCGAGCAGCAGGACGTCCTTGACCTCACCGCGCAGCACACCGGCCTGCAGCGAGGCACCGACGGCGACGACCTCGTCCGGGTTGACGCCCTTGTTCGGCTCGCGACCGTCGGTCAGGTCCTTGACCAGGTCGGACACGGCCGGCATGCGGGTGGAACCACCGACGAGCACGACGTGGTCGATCTCGGAGAGCTTGATGCCCGCGTCGCGGATGACGGACTCGAACGGCTTGCGGCAGCGCTCGAGCAGGTCGGAGGTGATCCGCTGGAACTCGGCGCGGGACAGCGTCTCGTCCAGGAACAGCGGGTTCTTGTCACCGTCGACGGTGATGTAGGGCAGGTTGATGCCCGCGGTCGACGAGGAGGACAGCTCGATCTTGGCCTTCTCAGCGGCTTCCTTGATCCGCTGCATGGCCATGCGGTCCTTGGTCAGGTCGATGCCGTTGGACGACTTGAACTTCTCGACCAGCCAGTCGACGATCCGCTCGTCCCAGTCGTCACCACCGAGGTGGTTGTCACCGGAGGTGGCGCGGACCTCGACGACGCCCTCGCCGATCTCCAGCAGCGAGACGTCGAAGGTGCCGCCACCGAGGTCGAAGACCAGGATCGTCTGCTCGGCCTCGCCCTTGTCCAGACCGTAGGCCAGGGCGGCGGCGGTCGGCTCGTTGACGATGCGCAGCACGTTGAGGCCGGCGATCTGACCGGCTTCCTTGGTGGCCTGGCGCTGGGCGTCCTCGAAGTAGGCGGGGACGGTGATGACCGCGTCGGTCACGTCCTCGCCCAGGTACGCCTCGGCGTCGCGCTTGAGCTTCATCAGGACTCGCGCGGAGATCTCCTGCGCCGTGTAGTCCTTCTCGTCGATGCCGACCTTCCAGTTGGTGCCCATGTGGCGCTTGACCGACCGGATGGTGCGGTCCACGTTGGTGACCGCTTGGTTCTTCGCAGGCTGACCGGTGAGGATCTCGCCGTTCTTCGCGAAGGCCACGATGGACGGCGTGGTCCGCGAGCCCTCGGAGTTGGCGATCACCGTCGGTTCACCGCCCTCCAGGACGGAAACGACGGAGTTGGTCGTCCCCAGGTCGATGCCGACCGCTCGCGCCATGGGTGGTTCCTCCAGTACTAGTCCAGTCCGCCCAAGGCCGTCCGACGGCTCTTGAGCCTTGCTCGCTCAAGTTTTACCCACTACCCATGCGCACCGTCAAACGGGTTGAGCAAGGGCCACTCAAGCTTTCTGCCAGTCCAACGCCTGACCAGCCAGATCAGTTCCCGAATCCCCACCCGGTGACCCAC